>DATGXN010000081.1:0-3264 GCA_035298945.1 Chitinophagaceae bacterium
CGGCTAAAAAACTGTGCCGCTGGAAGCAGGCAGAAGGCAGAAGGGGAGAGACGATAGGCGATAGGCGATAGGCGGGAGATCGGATCCATTAAAATCAGGCAGTTTGGTGATGGCGGGAAAGGGATTGAATATTTCCTCTTGCCTCTTGTCTTTCGCCTCTCGCCTCAATCAATTTTTCCCTATTTTTGCCCTCCAAAACCAATCTATTAATGGGCAGGATCATACAATTCAGGGAAGCATTAAGGGAAGCCATGTCTGAGGAAATGAGAAGGGACGACCGCGTATTCCTTCTGGGTGAAGAAGTTGCTGAATATAATGGTGCCTATAAAGTCAGCCAGGGGATGCTGGATGAGTTTGGTCCTAAAAGGATCATCGATACTCCCATCGCTGAGCTGGGATTCACCGCAGTAGCAGTTGGCGCAGCACAGAATGGCCTCAGGCCCATAGTGGAATATATGACCTGGAATTTTGCCGTTCTTCCGCTGGACCAGATCCTGAATACAGCTTCAAAAATGCTGGCCATGAGTGGCGGCCAGGTGGGATGCCCCATCGTTTTCAGGGGAGCAAACGGGTCAGCTGGTCAATTAGGTGCCCAACACTCAACGGCTTTCGAAAGCATGTATGCCAATATCCCCGGTTTGAAAGTGATCTCTGTTTCCAATCCATACGATGCGAAAGGCCTTTTGAAAAGCGCCATCCGTGACGATGATCCGGTGATATTCATGGAATCAGAAGTGATGTACGGTGAAAAAGGCGAAGTGCCTGAAGAAGAATACCTGATCCCCATTGGTAAAGCAGATATCAAGCGCGCGGGTACAGATGTAACCATCGTGTCATTTAATAAGATGATGAAAGTGGCCCTGGGTGCCGCCGAAGAACTGGCTAAAGAAGGGATCAGCGCTGAAGTGATCGACCTGAGAACGATCCGTCCGCTTGACTGGATGACTATCCTGGAAAGCGTTAAGAAAACAAACAGGCTGGTGATCGTAGAAGAGCAGTGGCCGTTTGCCTCAGTAAGTTCCGAGATCACTTACAAGATCCAGAAAGAAGGATTTGATTACCTGGATGCACCTATCCGCAGGATCACTTCTGCAGATGCACCTATGCACTATGCACCAAACCTGGTGGCACTCTATCTGCCGGATATACCGAGGACAGTGAAGTTGGTAAAAGAAGTAATGTACCTGAAGAAGTAAAAAGTCAAAATAAAAAGTAAAAAGTCAAAAATGGGATTCTGTTTTTGACTTTTTAGTTTTGGGATAATATATGAAAAGGTTGCTGTTGGCTTTGTTCGTGATGTACTGTGCTTTGCCGGTTGCGGCGCAGGACAGCATCCGTTCTATGAACACCATCGAAGTGCGTGGATTTGAAACCAGGACCTCCCAGTTGAATGTGCCAGCGTCCATCAGCACCATCACAAACCGCGATCTCCAGAGATTCTCCAATACCACCCTGGTACCGGTATTCAATACGGTTGCAGGCGTCAGGATGGAAGAGCGCTCACCTGGAAGTTATCGCTTATCCATCCGCGGTAGTTTACTTCGTTCACCCTTCGGCGTTAGAAATGTGAAGGTCTACTGGAAAGATATTCCCCTTACGGATGCCGGCGGGAACACCTACCTGAACCTGGTTGATTTCAATGGGGTAGGGCAGGTTGAGGTTCTCAAGGGGCCGGCTGGATCGGTATATGGAGCGGGAACGGGAGGAGTGGTTACACTGACTGAACCAGCCTGGCAGGAAGGTAAAAAGAACCGTTTCATGGCTCAGTTGAACGGCGGTTCTTTCGGAACTTTTGGCGCCGCTGCCAGGTGGCAGGGCGGATCAGAAAAACTAAACTGGCAGGTGATGCAATCACATTACCAGTCTGATGGTTATCGCCAGAACAGCAAAATGCGCAGGGATCTGACCCTGGCCAACCTGAACTGGCAAACCGGTAAGAAAAATAAACTTGAAGCCCTCTTCCTATATGGTAACCTGGCCTACAGAACCCCTGGCGGCCTTACCCTGGCACAAATGAACGCCGATCCAACCCAGGCCCGGCCAGCCACCCCGGCCACTCCGGGCGCCGTACAGCAACAAGCCGCGGTTTACAATAAAACATTGTTGACGGGAATTACCAACAGCTACTCTTTCAATGAACATTGGTCAAACAACACAACCATTACAGCCGCGTTCACTGATTTTGAGAACCCTTTTATCACCAATTATGAAAAACGGAAGGAAGATGGATTGGGCCTGAGAACCAAATTTCAGTATCTCAAAAAAACAGGCCGCACCCTAATCAACTGGACTTCGGGAGCGGAACTTCAATACCAGTATTCCACTATCGATAGTACAGGCAATAAAGGAGGCGTACCGGACAACAACCTGGTCAGGGATAAAGTGAAGTCAACCCAGCAATTCGTTTTCACCCAATTGGAACTTCGATTTTTTGATAAGCTGACCCTGCAAACAGGTATCAGTATCAACGATTACGGATACAGAATTGAAAGGACGATTCCTCCTTCACCAGCTGCCGATCTTGGATTTGACATGCAGTTTCTTCCAAGGCTCGCCGCACTGTATAGCATAACCGAAAATATTTCGCTGCACGCATCTGCTTCCAAAGGCTATTCCGCTCCCGGACTGGCAGAAGTCCGGCCTTCTGCCGGCGGTATCTATTCTGACCTGCAGGCAGAACATGGATGGAACTACGAAACGGGGGTCAAGGGCTCAGCCTGGAGGTCAAGGATCAACTTCGATCTCACTTTCTTCAGCTTCAGGCTTGAAGATGCCATTGTAAGGCGTGTAAATGCCTCAGGATCCGAATATTTTGTAAATGCTGGTGGAACTAAGCAAACCGGCATAGAGGCGTTCATGGAGAGCTATTTGGTCAATAATGCGCAAGGCATACTGAAGCAATTGCGGATCTGGAGCAGTGCCAGTTTCTTCGATTTCACTTTCTCGGATTACAAAGTCAATACCAGCGATTATTCCGGAAACAAGCTCACAGGTGTGCCTTCGAAAGTTATTCTGGCAGGACTGGACGCCTCGTTTAAAGCCGGTTTCTATCTGAACACAACTTTCAATTATACATCATCATTACCACTTACCGATGCCAATGATGTATTTGCCGGTGATTACAGGTTATGGCAGGGTAGAATAGGATGGAGACATACATGGAACGCCAATTTTGCCACTGAACTGTTTGCGGGCATGGACAATGCCGGCAATGAATTATACAGCCTCGGCAATGATATAAATGCTTTTGGCAGAAGGTATTAT
>DATGXN010000082.1:0-4309 GCA_035298945.1 Chitinophagaceae bacterium
AGGATGTTTGTGATAGCAGCAGTTAAAGTGGTTTTGCCATGGTCAACGTGACCGATGGTACCAACGTTAACGTGGGGTTTATCCCGCTTAAATTGCTCTTTAGACATTGTTATCCATTTTAGGTTGTGTATACAATTGTTATATCTGACAGCAGCAGTGCTGCTTCTTTCCATTTTTTTGAGCCGTTATGGGGAATTGAACCCCAGACCTCTTCCTTACCAAGGAAGTGCTCTACCACTGAGCTACAACGGCTTATTACCCAGATGGCTGGTTATAATGCTACCGAAAGATCAACGGGACCTATCTGCAACATCAGCACCAAATTGAGCGGGAGACGAGGCTCGAACCCGCGACCTATAGCTTGGAAGGCTATCGCTCTACCAACTGAGCTACTCCCGCTTATAATCACCGATGCCATCGGCGAATCGTTTCATCTTCTGGCCCCGGGCCATCAAAGAGGAACCTTAAAGAACTTCCTGATCCTGCGAAGCTATGCTGAAAGTTTCAACTTCCAGGTTTTGCGTTGAAGAACCATAACTTCCGCGCTCTCGCCCGGAAGTCCGTCCACCAGCACTAAAGCTTTAGCAGACAAGGTCCGCCATGGTGTTAACCAGGAGGACAAGGTCCGCCGCAGTTTAACTCAGCGGACAAGTGGGCAGGAGAGGATTCGAACCTCTGAAGTCGAAAGACAGCGGATTTACAGTCCGCCCCATTTGGCCGCTCTGGAACCTGCCCAGCCTATCAAAGAGCCACTTGTCGGAATCGAACCAACGACCTACTGATTACAAATCAGTTGCTCTACCGGCTGAGCTAAAGTGGCTTATTCTGACAATCTAAAAGATCTGCACCCCATTTTTTGGGAAGGCAAAGGTAATGGAAATTGTGAAATGCAAAAATTTTGAAAAAGAAATAATTGAAGGATTTGTCCAAAAAAAAAGGGCCGTTCCCGGCCCTTTCGTGTTTTATGTTGTCAGAAAGATTATGCTGCTTGTTTTTGTTTGGTTTTTTTAATCTGTGAAATGATCGATTCCAAAGCGCTGTCAAATGAAGCTTCAAAGGATTTTGAGGTGTGTTTTACAAAAAATTCGTGTCGTGGAACCTTTACCCTGATTTCTGCTACTTTGTCTTTTATTTGGTGTACTACATTATCCAGTTTTAGGTAAACTTCGATTTTGGTGATTCGGTCATGAAAATTCTCGATTTTGGTGATCTTTTTGTTAACGTGGTCAATCAGTTTTGAATCCGCATCAAAACGCACTGTCTGGATGTTAACGTTCATGGCAAACGATTTTTTTTTCTGGTGAAACAATAAATAAAGATCTGTCTTTCTGCAGGGTCAAATCCCTGACTGAAGCATATTCAATTTACGCCAAAAGACGGAGATAATCAAATCAAATTAGAGTCAAAAACTCATCTAAAATGTTAACGGTTGCAAACGGCAAATTAGTATGTTGGCCGGCCCAATCTAACCAGGTAACCGGGTAGTGTGCATGCCGGGGAGTGCACTAGATAAGTATGGAAGAGAAGGTTGCCTGGCATTCCAGATCGCGTTCATATTCATTATCAACCGCGCTGAGCCCACTCTCCGCAACTACACCCGGATCTATTGAGAAACCGCCCCGCGTCTTATCCCCTGCTTATCGAATGCATTTGAGATTAATGACTTAAGAAACTCAGAGCATCTAGGAAATTAAACAAGATTCGCTCTCCCCCGCTTATCTAATGCATTAACCGGCAAGCATACTAACCGGCTAATTAACTAATCAGGCTTTGGGATGCGCCTTTTTATGGATATCCTTCAGCTTCTCAATGGTATTATGGGTATACACCTGCGTGGCAGCAAGACTGGCATGGCCCAGCAGCTCTTTGATGGCGTTGAGATCCGCCCCATTGTTCACCAGCTGGGTGGCAAATGTGTGGCGCATGACGTGCGGACTTTTCTTACTCACCTGCTTAAGATCTTTCAACTGCTCCCTCACCTCCCGATAGACATATTTCACATAGAGTTTCTTGCCCGCACTGTTCACCAGCAGGTAATCCAGGTCGGGCGACTCGAACTCCGCCAGTTTGGCCGCTTTATAGGCCTTCACTTTGTCCATCAGCTCTTTTTTCAGCGGTATGATGCGCTCCTTGTTCCCCTTCCCCAATACCTTGATCTCGAGCTTATGCTCGTCAATATGTTTTTCTTTCAGATCCACCAGCTCACTCACCCTCAAACCCGTATTATAAAGTATCTCCAGGATCATGGCGGAAGTCCTGCTTTTCCAGTCATCTGCCTCGGCAGGCACCATTAAAGCCAGGGTTTGCTCTTCCTTGAGGAAAGATGGCAGCCTTTTCCCGGTCTTCATCACTTTCAACACCGTGGAAGGGTTCCGCGTAATGCTGCCCTTCCTTTTATGAAATCGGAAAAAAGACTTGATGGCCGAGATCTTGCGGTTTATGCTCCTGGCCTCGGTTCCGGTCTCCTTAAGGGATACCAGCCAGGACCTGAGCAGTGGCGCCGAAATGGTTTCTACTTCCTGGGGGCCGTATTTGGCATTTAAATAGACGTCAAGTTGCTGAAGATCAGTGCCGTATGAACGGATGGTATGCACAGAATACCGTTTCTCGAACTGGAGATATTCCAGGAAAGCAGGGATCAGATCGTTCACGGTTCCGGGCATAAAAAAACAGCCATAAGGATTGATTTATAACCCAATGGCTGTTAAAATTATATAAAAGAGATCAAGATTCGATAGTTCCTGCAGCGATCTGTTGCTTATAGATTGCTTTCAGCACTTGAGCCCTGCGCCTTATAGACGGCTTAGTGAACGACTGACGTTCCCTGAGCTGTAGCAGGATCTTGGCTTTCTCAAATTTCTTTTTGTACTTTTTGAGCGCCTTGTCTATGTTTTCGCAATCTTTTGAATCGATGATCAGCATATGTTATACCTCCTTTGAGTGATTAAGGGCTGCAAAGATAAAAAGATACTTTCAAATAACAAAGAGTTGTGTTTTTTTAGTTTTTCATCCCGATATTGGGGCATGTTTACGGGTATTATTGAAACGGTAGGAACACTGGAAGAAGTGCATGAGAACGGGGGAAACCGGAGTTTTCTGATCCGCTCAGCCCTCGCTGCGGAATTGAAAGTTGACCAGAGCCTGGCCCATAACGGCATCTGCCTTACAGTGGAAAAGATCGATAAAGACCTTTACCAGGTCACTGCAGTAGCAGAAACCCTGGCCAAAACCAATGCCGGCCAGTGGAAAAAAGGTGACCAGGTGAACCTGGAAAGGGCCATGACCATGAATGCCAGGCTGGACGGACATATGGTTCAGGGACATGTGGATGCGGTGGCCATTTGCACCGATATCGAGGAAATGGACGGCTCCTGGAAATTCACCTTCAGCTTTCCGGAAAAATTCAGGGCCCTGATGATAGAGAAAGGCTCTGTATCTGTCAACGGGATCAGCTTAACCGCTTTTGAAGTGGGCAACAACCAGTTCAGTGTGGCCATCATCCCATTCACCTGGGAACATACCAATCTCAACCGCTTGCAGAAAGGGCAACAGGTCAACATTGAATTTGATATGATTGGGAAATACATTCAACGCCACATCCAGGTGCTGCAATTAAATATTGGAAAATGAAACTCTCCCACACTGGCTCACCTGCCATTTCCATCATTGTTCCCGTTTTGAATGAGGCTGGAAACATTGAGCCTTTGTACCAGGAGATCATGAAGCATTGCCCGCTGGCTTTCGAATTGATCTGGGTAGACGATGGCAGTAAAGACAACAGCATGGCTGAAATTGAGCGTCTCGCTGAGGATAACACCTGGATAAAAGCCATTTCATTTTCCAGAACATTTGGACATCAGTCTGCTTTACTGGCTGGCATGCAACTGGCCAATGCAGATATCATCGTCATTATGGATGGAGATCTTCAACATCCCCCTTCTCTATTGCCCCAACTGATCAGTAAATTCAATGAAGGATACGACCTCGTTTCAGCAAAGCGAATTCATACAGTATCCATTAACCCAATGAAAAAATGGGCTTCCTCATTATTTTACGGGTTTCTGAATTTCATTGCAGATACCCGGATAGAAGAGAATGTTGCAGACTTCCGGATATTCAACAGGAAAGTGCTGAAGAGTATACTGAGCTTTGAAGAAAGGGAGCTCTTCCTCCGCGGCATCTTTAGCTGGATTGGCTTCAACACCACAACCGTATCATTCGAAGCGCCTGCCCGGAGTGATGGAAAATCAAAATATTCCTGGTCAAAAATGATGGGACTGGGTTTGAAAGGGGTGCTTTCTTTTAGCTT
>DATGXN010000083.1:0-6006 GCA_035298945.1 Chitinophagaceae bacterium
TTTCTCGCCTAATCCGGAACTTGGCCAGAACATCAAAACTTCATTTGCCATGGTGGTATGCGATGAACTCGATGCCGACTGGAATAAAGTGAAGGTGATTCAAGCACCACTGGATACTTCGAAGTTCGACCGGCAGCTCACAGGCGGAAGCGGGGCCATACCCCATTCATGGAAACGGCTGCGTAATGCAGGCGCAACAGCGAGATATTTATTAGTTGCCGCTGCAGCTGCAAAATGGAACGTACCTGCAACCGAATGTACCACCGATAATGGTTATGTATTGCATAAAGCCTCTGGCAAAAAAGCAGGCTATGGTGAACTGGCAACAGCTGCATCAAAGATCACCGTGCCCGGGGAAGTGAAGCTGAAAGATCCCAAAGATTTTAAACTGATCGGCAGGCCGATCAGGAACGTGGAGAACCAGAATATTGTTACCGGCAAACCATTATTCGGACTTGATTTTTATCGGGACGGTATGGTCTATGCCACTATTCAGCGCCCACCGGCATTTGGCCAAAAGATCAAATCTGTCAATGCCGATGAAGCAAAGTCGATGCCCGGCATCATAGATGTGGTCACCTTTAAAAATAATGTAGCTGTTGTTGGTAAGTCCACCTGGGAAGTACTGAAAGCAAAAAAAACACTTGCAGTAGAATATGAAGCGGAGAAAACACTGGAGAGCTCGGCAGATCATAATCAGATCTTTTCAAAACTGATGGAAAGTACAGAGGCTAAACTGAGGAGAAAAGATGGGGATGTGGACGCTGCATTCAAGAGTGCGGCCAAGGTATTAAAGAGTGAGTATGAATGTCCTTTTGTTCCGCATAACCCGCTTGAGCCCATGAACTTTTTTGCTCATGTAAGGGAAGATGGAATAGAGTTGGTGGGACCTACGCAGACACCGGGTTCAGCCAGGAAAGCAGTATCTGACCTGTTGAAAGTACCGGAAGACAAGATCACGGTGGATATTACCAGGCTTGGTGGTGGATTTGGACGCAGGTTAAAATTCGATTATGTAGTGGAAGCTGCAGAGCTTTCGTCTATCATTAAAAAACCGGTGAAGGTGATATGGACAAGAGAAGATGACATGGGTGGCGGCAGTTACAGACCTGCCGTGCGTTACCGTTTTGAAGCAGCACTGGATGCAAACAATGAGATCATTGGTTATAAATGCAGGGGCGTTGGGATCAATGTGGAGAATCCGATGCGACAGGATAATTTTCCTTCGGGCTCCATTGAGAATCTGCTGATCGATTCAGTTGAACATCAGTCGCCCATCACAACCGGCGCCTGGCGTGCTCCGGTCACCAATTTCCTGGCCTATGCTGAACAGAGTTTCCTCGATGAGATCGCAGTGGCAACTGGTAAAGATCCTGTGCAGATGAGACTTGATCTGTTGAAGCGTGCCAAAGAGAAACCCGTTGGCCCTATCCGTTATGATATCGACAGGATGGCCACAGTGATCAGGACGGTTGCCGAGAAGGCACAGTGGGGCAAAAAGAAAGATGTATTCCAGGGCTTCTCAGTTTATTTTTCTCATGCATCTTATGTAGGGCAGGTTTGTGAAGTGGTGATGAAGGAGGGTAAACCTAAAGTGCAGAAAATTTATGCAGTATCTGATTGTGGTGTGGTGATCAATTCTTCAGGTGCACTGCAACAGGTCATGGGCGGTATAACTGATGGATATGGAACAGCCATGTTTGGTAAGTTGAGTTTCAGAAACGGTGAACCCGAGCAAAAGAATTTCGACAGGTACCGGCTGATCAGGATGAATGAGATACCCGAGATCGACGCAAGCTTTGTCAATAATGGCATTGATCCCACAGGATTAGGCGAACCTGCACTTCCTCCCACAGGCGGTGCGGTAGCCAATGCTATTTTCAAAGCAACGGGTGTGAGGCTCAAGAAGCAACCTTTCATAGAACAGGCGCCATTTAAAGCATGACATCCTACCCCATATATTTTGATTATAATGCCACTACGCCCTGTGATCCAAGGGTGGTTGATACCATGCTGCCTTTTTTTAACCGTGATTTTGGCAATGCAGCCAGCCGCAGCCATGCATACGGGTGGGTGGCTGAAGAAGCGGTGGATATAGCAAGGGAACAGGTAGCGGCATTAATAGGTGCGGAAGCTGGCGAGATCGTTTTCACTTCAGGAGCCACCGAAGCGGTGAATCTTGCCATACGTGGAGCGTATGAAATGTACGGTGTAAAAGGAAAGCATATCATCACCTGCGCGGTTGAGCATAAGGCGGTGTTGGATACTTGTCATTACCTGGAAAGTATTGGAGGAGAGATAACTGTGCTGCCTGTTAACCGGGATGGCAGGCTGGATGTGGATGCACTTGAAGCTGCGATCAGGCCCGATACGGTGCTCATCTCGATCATGTATGCAAACAATGAAACCGGCGTTATCATGCCGGTTAAGGCCATAGGAACTATTGCCAAGAGACATAACGTCCTTTTTTTTTCCGACGCCACACAGGCGGTGGGCAAGCTTCCTGTTGATGTTTTGGAAGACGAGATAGATATCATGTCGTTCTCGGCGCACAAAATGTATGGACCAAAAGGGGTGGGGGCTTTATATGTTCGCCGGAAAAATCCTAGAGTAAAACTGACGCCGTTGCAATATGGCGGAGGACATGAAAAAGGCATGCGGAGTGGAACGTTGAATGTGCCGGGTATTGTCGGTTTTGGAAAAGCTGCGGAGATCGCTTCCATCGAGATGAGAGATGAGTCGGTCAGGCTTCGTGGTTTGCGGGATCAACTGTTGAAAGGATTACTGGCTATAGAAGGCACGGCGCTGAATGGTGATCCTGATTTTCTTCTGCCCCATACCTGCAATGTTTCATTCGGAGGTGTTGAATCGCAGGTGTTGATCAGTCATCTGAATAGAAATCTTGCAGTGTCTTCAGGTTCTGCCTGTACTTCGGCATCAATAGAACCATCTTATGTTTTAAGAGCTTTAGGCATTGGCGATGAATTGGCGTCCAGTTCAATACGATTCAGCCTGGGCAGATTTACTACTCACGAAGAAGTGGTGAGGGCGCTGGTTTTCATTAAAGAAGCGGTGGGGAAACTAAGGGTGAGCAGTGAGCAGTAAGCAGTGAGCAGTTTTTTGATCCGCTCACTGCTCACTGCTCACTGCTTACTGCTAAACTATGTTGTCTATATTAAACGGCAACTTCCTTATCCTCTTTCCCGTAGCGGCATAGATCGCATTACACAACGCGGGAGCAAGTGGTGGCAATCCCGGCTCACCGGCACCTTTGATCACTTCACCGCCTTCAGCAAGAATATGAGTCTCCACGATCGGCATCTCATGGATGCGGATGATGGGATTATCATTATAATTTGACTGCCTGGTCTGGCCATTCTGGAATGTGATGCCACCCTTCACTGCAGCAGTGATGCCCATGGCTACCGCACCTTCTACCTGTGCTTTAATAGTGTCTGGATTCACCACAGTCCCCATATCGATCACTGCATATACCTTATCGATCTTTACACCATTTCCCTGTTTGGTCACTTCTACAACCATGCCCGCATGGCCTGCAAAGAATTCATACTGGCCTACCCCTCGTGCTGATCCCGCAGGAAGCGGCTGATCCCATTTTGAAACTTCTTTCAGCTTGGTCAGGATCCTGAAGAGGTCAGAGTCTTTTTTTGCCAGTTCAAGTCTGTATGCCATCGGGTCTTTACCTGCCTTCACTGCACATTCATCCAGGAAACATTCATGCGGGAACGAGAGTGTGGTGCTGGTTACTGCACGCCATGCGGCAACAGGAATATGAAGATCCGCATATACATAGGGATGCTTCATGTTGGGGATCTCATACTTCTGGTCGTTCAATGCTTCAAGCATTGTGCCATCGGGTTTGGTCTTATCAAACTTATCACTGTCCGCATCGCCAATGGAGGGCGAGATCACTTTGTGTTGATAGGCCAGGGGTTTGCCATCAGCACCTAATCCTGCTTTCATAGCCGAGAACGTCATTGGCCTGAATGGTCCGAGCCTGGTATCATCTTCCCTGGTCCAGATCACTTTCACGGGTTTGCCAACTTTCTTTGCCAGCTGAACAGCTTCATGCACATGATCAGGATAAAGTCTTCTTCCAAATCCTCCGCCGTTGAACATTACATTGAGCGTGAGATTTTCTTCTGGGAATCCGTATTCTTTCGCAAATGATTGCCTGATATCTCCTGGCACCTGCGTGGAGGCCCAGATCTCGAGGTGTTTATCATCGTGCCATTTGGCCAATGCATTCATGGGTTCAATGGGCGAGTGCGATACCATGGGTGTCTCGTAAAATGCTTCCAGTTTTGTAGCAGCACCTGCAAAAGCTTTGTCGAAATCGCCTATGGGTTTGTCTGCAACACCTGGTTTGCTGGCCAGGTCCCTGAGTTTTTGTTCGTAATCCGCAGAGTTGAAACTGTCGTAACCCTGGTTATCCCATTTGATATTCAGCACTTTTCTTGCCTGCAGTGCAGTCCAATAACTGTCTGCGATCACTGCCACTGCTTCACTTCTGTATTTCTGAATGATACGGGTAACCCTTTCAACGGCCAGTACGCCTTTGATCTTTTTCGCTTCCGTATCATCCACACTCACCAGCTTGGCACCAAAGACCGGACTGTGTTCAACAGATGCGTACACCATACCTTCGGTTTCGGCATCGATTCCAAATACTGCCTTGCCTGTGATTTTCAGTGGTATATCGGGCCTCGGGGCAGCTTTGCCGAGTATCTTAAAATCTTTTGGGTCTTTGAGTTTGGGTTTTTCAGGAACGGGCAGTTTAGATGCAGCTGAAGCCAGGGCACCATAGCCAAGTTTTTTTCCTGAAGGTTTGTGGATCACCTCTCCATTCTCAGCATAGCATTCTGACTCCGGCACTTTCCATTCCTGGCTTGCAGCCTTGATCAGCATTTCCCTGGCGGCAGCGCCCACTTTACGGAGATCATTGTAAGATCCGCGGACGGAGTATGAACCGCCGGCAAACTGCATGGGACCATATTTTTTCTCACCGCCGGTTTGTTTGATCACTACTGATTCAACAGGTATTTCCAGCTCTTCACAAACAATAGCGGGGATAGACTGATAAACACCCTGGCCAATTTCGGGTTTGGTATTGAATACGGTAACGATGCCGTTGTCTGCAATGTTCACGTATGGGGTGAATTCGAACCATTGCTTCACTTCGCTCAGGTTGGCCACCTTTGGAGCTTCTTTACATGCATTGTTCAGGCCAATGATAAAGCCTGTGCCTGTGATACCAGTGATGGCTATAAAACTGCGGCGGGATAAAGAAGTATTTCTTTGCATAAGCAAAAGTTGAAAGTTGATGAGTTAAGATCAGATCATTTCAGCGGCGCGATGGATCGCCTGACGGATACGCATATACGTACCACAGCGGCAGAGGTTTCCCTGCATGGCTGCGTCGATGTCGGCGTCCGTAGGTTTTTTATTGTTCTTGAGGAGGGCAACGGCGCTCATCACCTGTCCGCTCTGGCAGTATCCGCATTGCGGAACCTGCAGTTCGATCCATGCTTTTTGAACTGCTTCGCTGATATTCCCTTCTGCACCTTCTATGGTGGTGATCTTTTTTCCTGCTGCCTGTGATACGGGTGTCATGCAGGAGCGGATGGGTGTTCCATCGAGATGAACGGTACAGGCTCCGCACTGGGAGATGCCGCATCCGAATTTGGTCCCTTTCAGGCCTACAAAATCTCTGATCACCCATAGCAGTGGCATCTGTTCATCAACATCCACTGAATAGTCCTTGTTGTTGACATTCAACTTAAAGCTGGGCATATGTTCTCATTGATGTTTAAAGAGTTTCTTTTTCCCCACCTGTCCTTGGTGGGTGGGGAAATTGCTCCTTAAGATATCGTTTTTCTATCAAACATCTTCGGTGGAAAACAGTTTTTCCGCCTCCATTTCAAATTCCTGCCTTGTTAGTTTCTTGCAGGCAGAGTTGGTGATAATGATATTGGCCAGGTCTTT
>DATGXN010000084.1:0-2451 GCA_035298945.1 Chitinophagaceae bacterium
CAGCCTGTAGAATTGTATTATGGCGATTTTGACAATAACGGCTTCATAGATCCGCTGATCTGTTATTTTATCCAGGGGAAGTCTTATCCAATGGCTTCGAGGGATGAGATGACAGACCAGATCGTTAGTCTGAGGCAGAAATATCCTACTTTTGATTCATACGCCGATGTTAAGATCACAGATGTACTTACACCGGAGCAGTTGCAAAAAGCATCTGTACTTTCAGTAAACTATCTCAGCACCACCTGGCTGGAGAATGTTAACGGAACCTTTGTGGCAAGATCACTGCCAGTTCAGGCAGATTTTTCACCTGTATATGCGATCCATATTGACGATTTCAACAAAGATGGAAAGAAAGATATTTTATTGCTGGGAAATATTGAACAGACCAGGATCAAGATAGGCAAGATCGACGCGAATCAGGGCGTGGTGTTATTGGGCGATGGGAAAGGAAATTTTAAGTACGATGAACAAACGGAGAGCGGCCTGAAGATAGGCGGATGTGTGCGTGACGTGAAGGTCATTGGTGAAAGATCAGGTAAGAAGATCCTGATGGCAGGAGTCAATAATGGCCAGCCCATTTTTATAAATTACTGAGGCCATGAAAATGAAATTATTTATTGTATCGCTGTTTATTGTATCTGGATCATATGCTGAAGCGCCAAAGCTTTCAGCTACTGACCAATATGTCCTCTGCCTGAAGAAAGTTACGGATGTGATGGTGAATGATGTGGCTTCGCCGGTAGCAGCAAGCAGGTATTATGCCTATGTGTCGCTGGCAGCTTATGAAACTGCATCACTATATGGAAAATTGCCTTCTTTCAAAGGAGTATTGAATGGCTACAATGGCATCAGTATTTCCAAAGAACTGGTGAATGGAACAGATAAAGATCTTGCTATTTTACTTTCGGTTATGAAAACCGGAGAGCGTTTATTGCCATCAGGATATATGGTGAAGAAAGACACTGATTCGCTGATGATGGCTTACGCGAAGAATCCTGCCTTGAAGAAAACAGCGACGCTAGTTGATTCGGTGGTAGTCCAGGTGATGAAATATGTTGCCGGGGATGGTTTCAATAAACTCAATAACATGCCCCGGTATATTTTACGAAACGGGGATGGTTACTGGAAGCCAACGCCACCTGCATTCATGGCACCTGTTGAGCCGCACTGGAACAGCCTCAGAACTTTCTACCTGGACTCTGTACAACAATTCAAACCCGAGCCTCCTGTGCCATATGATACAGCTAAGAGTTCATCTTTTTACAAAATGATGAAAGAAGTGTATGATGTTGATAAAGAGAAAAATGCAGGCAAGCAGGAGATCGCTAATTTCTGGGATTGTAATCCTTTTGCGGTGCAACAGATCGGGCATGTGGAATTTGGATTAAAGAAGATCTCGCCCGGCGGCCATTGGGTGGGGATCACCGGTATTGCATGCAGGCATAGGAAATTGAATATTGAACAAACTGTGTTGGTGCATGCGTTAGTGAGTATAGGACTTGCCGATGCTTTTATGTCGTGCTGGGACGAAAAATACCGCTCTAATCGCGTGAGGCCTGAACATGTGATCCAGAAACTTATTGATCCGTCCTGGAAGCCCTTACTTCAAACTCCTCCTTTTCCGGAATATGTATCCGGGCATAGCGTGGCCTCCAACGCAGCAGCTCTGATACTTACTGCCATTTTTGGCGATTCTTTTGCGTTTACCGATAATACGGAAACGGAATTCGGCCTTAAGGCAAGGAAATTCAGTTCTTTCAATGCGGCTGCTGCTGAAGCTTCTATATCACGTTTGTATGGCGGCATACATTATCGGGATGCCATTGACCAGGGGGTATGGCAGGGTAGGCAGATCGGCAATTTCATGGTGAATAAAATGGCTGTTCACTACAGCACAGCAAAAAATTCCAGGTAACCTGTAAGGATATGATTAGAGGCGCGTCTATATGGTAAAACCATATGATGAAAAGGATATTGCCTTTCCTGTTATTGTTTATCATTCTCCAATTGTCTGCCAGTGCGCAGCCGGATAAAAGAAAAAAAGACTTTAATCTCTCAGCTTCCTCCCTCGCCATAGAAGGGTACGACCCTGTAGCATATTTCACCCAGAGCAGGGCTGTTAAGGGAAATGCTGCCAACGCGCTTGTCTATGAAGGCGTCACCTATCATTTCGCTGATGCTAAAAACAAAGAAGCCTTCAGGGCTGCTCCATCACGATATGAACCTCAATACGGCGGATGGTGTGCTTATGCGATGGGAAAGAACGGTGAAAAAGTTGAGGTGGATCCGGAAACATTTAAGATCCTGGATGGAAAGCTTTACCTGTTCTATAATAAATACTTTAATAACACTTTGAAAAGCTGGAATAAAGACGAGAACGGCCTTCGTTACAAAGCTGATCAGAACTGGCAAAAATTAACCAAATAAATTATTCTATGAAGATCATCC
>DATGXN010000085.1:0-4440 GCA_035298945.1 Chitinophagaceae bacterium
GGGCATAGGTGTAGTTTCCTTCGGCCTCTTCGTTTTTTATATACTTCATGTGATCTACAGCAAAACAGATAATAACGAAAAGCTGTTGTGGATCATCCTGTTCTTCGTGGGCAATATTTTCGCTTTCCCCGTTTATTTCTATATGAAGATCTGGAAGGCGCCTTCGCAAGAACATACTTCTATGTTGGCAAACTAACCGATTTACGGATTAACGGATTGGCGAATTGAGTTTAAATCCGCAATCCTAACTTTTCTCCTCCCAAATCGCAGCGAGATGCACGATCGTCTCCACCGCTTTTTGCATATCCTGTACACTCACATATTCATGTTTGGAATGGAAGGCCATTTCGCCGGTGAAAATATTCGGGCAGGGTAGTCCCATGAATGAAAGTCTGGACCCATCCGTACCGCCGCGGATAGGAAATTTTCTAACGGTCATGCCAGCACGACGGATCGCTTCTTCTGCAAACTGGCCCACCATAGGATGTTGATCAAGCACTTCTTTCATATTCCGGTATTGCTCCCGCAGCTTTAGCTCACACCTGGCCCCAGGATAAAGATCAACGGTCTCATTGGCCAGTTTTTCCAGGAAATCTGCATGTTCCCTGAGTTTCGCCGTTTCGAAGTCGCGTATGATAAAATCAACTTTTGCCATTTCGGCTGTGCCTTCCATATGAACAGGATGCACGAAGCCCTCCCGGTCAGCCGTTGTTTCGGGAGAGAATGCACCCTTAGGCAAAGAGTCAACAAATTCTGCCGCGATCTTGATCGCATTGACCAGTTTATCTTTAGCATAACCCGGATGTGCACTCACCCCGTGAAAGATCACAGTTGCTCCATCGGCTGAAAAATTCTCGTCTTCCAACGACCCGCGCTCGCTGCCATCCAATGTATAGCCGAAATCCGCGCCTAAGGTTTTCATGTCCAGCTTTTCCACTCCCCTGCCCACCTCTTCGTCGGGCGTAAAAAGGATCCGGATATCCCCATGCTTCACCTCAGGATGATTGACCAGGTACTGGGCCATATCCATGATCACAGCCACTCCTGCTTTATCATCCGCTCCCAATAAGGTTGTACCAGACGCCGTAATGATATCTTCTCCTATTTTTTCTTTGAGATAGGGATGGTCTTCCAATCTGATCACCTGCGTTGGATCATCGGGCAACACTATGGGTGAACCGTCATATTTTTTATAGACGATGGGCTTCACGCCGGTACCGCTGCTGTCTGAAGAGGTATCCACGTGTGCACAGAAACAGATCACGGGCACTTTCTTTACCGTATTCGATTTAATTGTCGCATATACGTATCCGTTATCATCCATATACGCATCACCCAGGCCCAGGGTTTTCAGTTCTTCAACCAGCAATCTGCCCAGGTCTTTCTGTTTTTCGGTACTGGGATAAGAAGATGAATGCGGATCCGACTGCGTATCGATCTTAGCGTACCTGATGAACCGCTCTTCTACCGTAAATGCATAACCGCTGAACATATCCTTGTTTTGGGCAAATTACACCAGAATTTGATGGGAGAATTTGATATGCGGGGAAATCTTTATATATTAAGTACTCATAAAACCCTCATCATCATGAAAAAGCATCTAATTGCAGCCATTGTAGGAGGTATCATCATCTTCTTCTGGCAGTTTCTTTCCAATGCAGCCCTGGATCTGCACAGGCCTGCTCAACAATACACGGCCAAACAGGACACCATTTTAAGCTTTTTGAAAACGCAGGTGGAACCGGGTAGATATTTTTTACCTTCTTTCCCCGAAGGCACCTCCGCGGATGAACAGCAGGCTAAAATGAAGGAAGTAGAAGGCAAGCCCTGGGCTATTGTTGATTATCACGCAAGTTGGAGCAGTGAGGGTATGATCATGAACATGGCAAGGGGGTTGCTGGTGGATATATTCATTGTTTATTTATTTGTCTGGATACTTACCCGCACAGGAATACCCTCATTCGGGAATATATTTTTAGCGAGCGTATTTATGGGCCTGATCGCATTTTTGAACTTCCCTTATGCGTATTTCATCTGGTATAAAAGCCCTGGCATTTGGTCTGATTTCATGGACGCCATTGTAGCCTGGGCAGGAGTTGGGGCGTGGCTTGGTTGGTATCTAAATCGCAAATGAAAGAGAGTCAGATAGTCAGAGAGCCAGAGAGTCAATATCAGAGAGTCCGAGTTATATACTGACTCTCTGATTTTGACTCTCTGGCTCTCTGACTATCTGACTCTCTATACGTTAGTAGGTTATTCCGCTACGATCTCTACCAGTTCCACCTCAAACACGAGGTCTTTACCCGCCAGCATATGATTGGCATCCATCACCACTATTTCTTCTTTCACTTCCAGTACTACTACTGGTATAGGCTGACCGAACTGGTTGCGAAGCGTAAGCTGCATACCTGGTTCCAGTGTCATGTCATCCGGAATATTCGAAGCAGGGAATTCGATGATTGCTTCATCATCGCGCTCACCATAAGCATCCTGCGGAGCGATCTCTATGGTTTTCTTTTCACCAACTGCCATTCCTCTCACACCAGTGTCAAATCCTTTGATCATCTGGCCTGCTCCAACAGTAAATTCAAGGGGCTCCCTTCCTACTGAAGAGTCGAATTGCGTACCATCAGTTAAACGTCCTGTGTAGTGCACACGTACTACATCGCCTTCTTTAGCTTGCATGTTTTAAAGTTTTGATTTTGTTCCGCCGAACCTGATCCCCGCAACTTTTGGTCACTTAAGAAAAGATAGAGGAAGAATTGGCGGACAAGGTAACAAATCTTCACGTTTCAGGTGCCTTTTTTACGGATATTTGACACATGATTAAGATCTCCATAGTGCGGCATTTCTTATTTATAGTGGCTCTCCTGTTGAGTTTTTCCGTGATCAGGGCACAACAGATCACCCCCGGCGCTCATCGGGTGAAAGTCTATATACCCATGCTGAAAAATAAGCGGGTTGGCGTTTTTGCCAACCATACTTCGATGGTGGGAAATACCCATTTGGTGGATACACTCCGTAAGCTGGGTGTGAAGATCACGGTCATTTTCGGTCCTGAACATGGGTTCAGGGGCACGGCCGATGCAGGTGAAAAAGTGGGCAATTATACTGACCAGCAAACCGGTTTGCCAGTAGTCTCTTTATATGGCGCAAAAAGAAGACCCAGTGCTGAGGACCTGGCAAATGTGGATGTACTGCTTTTCGATATCCAGGATGTGGGTGTTCGCTTTTATACCTATATCTCTTCATTGCAGGAATTCATGGAGGCTGCCATGGAATCTGGCAAGCCCCTGATGATCCTGGACCGACCCAATCCAAACGGCTTCTATGTGGATGGACCAGTGCTCAAAGCTCCGTTTAAATCTTTCGTTGGCATGCAACCGATACCTGTAGTCTATGGCATGACGCTGGGTGAGTATGCGATGATGATCGCCGGAGAAAAATGGTTATCGCCCAAGGCGAATGCGAAATATGATTATTACAGAAAAGCATCCAACAGCGCAGATACCCCATTCCATTTCCAGATCATCAAGTGCGAGAATTATACGCACCAGTCAAAATACGTGCTGCCTGCAAAACCTTCACCCAATCTGCCTGACATGGCATCGGTATACTGGTATCCTTCCACCTGCTATTTTGAAGGCACCGTGTTAAGCGAAGGCAGGGGTACTGCAACGCCTTTCCAGGTATTTGGACATCCTTCCTTACCAAAAACCCTGTATTCATTTACGCCTGTGTCCACTGCAGGTGCGAAAGATCCTAAACTGAAAGACCAGTTATGCTATGGATGGGATCTGCGTGGCAAAAATGAAGAAGTATTGAAGAAGATCGATCAAAAAGTTCAATTGAAATATCTGCTTGAAGCGTACAAGCTCTTCCCTGACAAAGAGAAATTCTTCATCCAACCTAAATCGGGCAAAGCAGAAGATTATTTCTTTAATAAACTGGCAGGTAATGCAGAACTGATGGAGCAGATCAGGGCAGGAAAATCAGAAGCCGAGATCCGCAAATCCTGGGAGCCTGACCTGGCTAAATTCAAAGAGACAAGGAAGAAATACCTGATGTACGCAGATTAATTTGATTATGGATTTTCGTTCAATACGGATCGTTTTCCTGGGTACGCCTGAATTTGCTAAAGCCAGTCTTGAAGCGCTGGTCAACGCCGGATGTAATATTGTAGGCGTGATCACAGCGCCTGATAAACCCGCTGGCCGTGGCATGAAACTCACACAGAGTGCAGTGAAAGAATATGCAGTTTCCAAAGGATTGCATGTACTACAACCAGAAAAGCTTAAGAATCCTGCTTTCCTGGAAGAACTGCGCGCATTGAAAGCAGACCTTCAGCTGGTGGTCGCCTTCCGGATGTTGCCGGAACTGGTATGGAATATGCCCCCCATGGGCACCATCAACCTGCACGGGTCGTTACTGCCTGATTAT
>DATGXN010000086.1:0-15877 GCA_035298945.1 Chitinophagaceae bacterium
GGTATTGGGATCTGTGGGCAGGGCATCGATAGCCGTAATGCGTCCGCTCATGCCCGCAGGACCAATTGCGCGGGGTTTCATGTTAGCGAACATGTTGAGATCCACCTGTTTCTGGCCATTGGTGACCAGAGGCAGGCTGAAAGCAATAAGAAGAGGCAGGTAAAAAAGCTTCATTGTTTTGTTTTGGGGCTGGGAAATTATCGAAAAATAGGTTAGAAAAAACTGATGAATTTCAGTCTGAACGTGAAGGTTTAACTGCATTTAGGCATCTATGTTAAGAGATTTGCCATTTTGTTAACAGGAAGTTCTGGCAAAAACTGATATTTTAGTGTTTAAACATCAAATTAAGAAAACAGCATGAAAAGAATCTACACAATTGCAATGATTGCAATCGTAACCCTGGCAGGGTTATCAGCCTCAGCACAAACTAAATGGACCGTTGACAAAACACACTCAAATGTAAAGTTCACAGTTACGCATATGGTTGTTTCTGAGATGGAAGGAACCTTCAAAGTATTTGACGGAACAATGGAAAATACAAAAGCAGATTTTTCCGATGCCAAGGTCAATTTTGCAATAGATGTTGCATCTGTCAATACAGATAATGAGAGAAGGGACGGACACCTGAAGTCTGATGATTTTTTCAATGCTGAGAAATTCCCAAAGATGACTTTCGTAAGTACTGCAGTAAAGCCACTGGGTAACAATAAATATGAGCTGGCAGGAAATCTGACTATCCGTGATATCACCAAACCTGTTGTATTCCAGGTAACACATGGTGGTGTATTGACCACATCACGTGGTGCAAAAGCAGGCTTCAAAGCAACTACAACTATCAATCGTTTCGATTATAACCTGAAATGGGATCGTGCAACAGAAACAGGCGGCCTGGTTGTAGCTAAAGACGTACAGATCACGGTGAATGTTGAGATGGATAAAGTGATGCCTAATGCAGGCACACCTCCTCCGCCACCGGCTCCTAAACAATAATGGTTCTGAGTTGGACATGAGAATAAAAAAATATGCCTCCGGTTTCGGGGGCATATTTTTTTATTGCAGGCGGCTATAGCAGGTGGCATGTTACAGGTTGCAGTGAAAATTAGCTCACTGCTTACCGCTCACTGGTTAGATTATTTTTTCTTCTTTTCAAAATCCAGGATCACACCATTGATGCAATAACGAAGACCGGTAGGTTTAGGACCATCATCAAATACATGTCCAAGATGGGCCTTGCATCTTCCACATTGTACTTCCGTTCTGTTCATTCCATGTGTATTATCCGGGGTGTATATGATACTTGTTTTGGAAACGGGCTCATAAAAACTTGGCCAGCCACATCCGCTTTCAAATTTTGTGTCGCTTCTGAACAATGCATTACCACATGCTGCGCAACGATAGGTTCCTATCTCATCAAATTTTTCAAACTTGCTGGACCATGGGCGTTCTGTTCCTTTCTGCCTGGCAATATAAAATTGCTCAGGGGTAAGAACCTTCTGCCATTCTTCGTCTTTTATTTCAACCCTTGATGTATCTGTAGTGGAATACATGGGATTCTTTTTGTCTTCGTTCTCCATTTTCGGTTGTTTTTTCTTTTGTGTTTGGGAATACCCGCAGTTTGCGAATGTCAGCATTAACAACAGGCCTAAGGGGATCCATTTCATGTGCCGCGAATTCATATTATAACAAATCTAAGGCATGATTTGTTCCGCTGCATGGCCCGGCGGGATTCTTAACATCGGCTTCTGAAAGGCTGTTGGCCGGGAAAAGCTTTTATGAGTAAGATCATCCCGAAGGCTGTTACAAAATTTTTAACAATAATGCTTTGAGGGTTATATTTGACACCCTGCAAACAGCAAACAGAAGATAAACTGCTATGTTCAATCTAATATTATTCGGACCTCCGGGAAGTGGTAAGGGTACTCAATCAGAAAAGCTGATTGCCAAATATGGCTTCAAACATCTGTCAACTGGAGACCTGTTAAGGGCGGAAATTGCCAATAAAACTCCCTTGGGTCTTGAGGCTAAAAGCCTGATGGACAAGGGTCAACTGGTGCCCGACGAAGTAGTGATAGGCATGATCAGTTCAGCTTTGGATGCCAATCCGGGCGTACCGGGCTTCCTGTTTGATGGTTTTCCCAGGACTACGGCCCAGGCGGAAGCCTTGGACAAATTGCTCAGCCACAAGGGGTCGTCTATTGGCGTGGTGCTTTTCCTGCAAGTGCCTGATGCCGAGCTGATCAGCAGAATGGTCAACCGGGCCAAGACATCCGGGCGTTCAGATGATGCGGATCCCGCTGTGCTGCAAAAAAGACTGGATGTATATAAGAGAGATACTTTACCCGTATCTGTTCATTATGGCCAGCTGGGGAAAGTGGTGGAACTGGAGGGCGTAGGCACTGTTGACGATATTTTCGGGAAACTTACCGCCGAAATAGAAGCAAGAAATATTTAAAGAAACCAATCAATACCAACTGCAAGGGGCCTCCGATCCATCGGAGGCTTTTTTATTTCCTCCCTCCAAGGGGCCTCCCTCCAAGGGAGGCCCCTTGGAGGGAGGAAATACCAATTTCCCAGGTTTTACGCGGAAATTCGTTGTTCAAAACACTCTCCCTCCAAGGGACCTCCCTTGGAGGGAGGAAGAGAATATCATTAAATTGCGTGCACAACGATTGTTCATGGAAAAACTGGAGAACTATATCCTGGGCCACTGGGTGAAGGGGGATGGAGAGGGGCAGCTGTTATCCAATGCCGTAACTGGCACCCCGATATCCATTGCCAGCACGAAGGGACTGGATTTCAAAGATATTCTCAACTATGCCCGCCAGCGGGGAAACCCAAATCTCCGCAGAATGAGTTTTCAGGAGCGGGGAAGAATGCTGAGATCGCTGGCCTTATATCTTTCAGAACGTAAAGAAGAGTTTTACCGCATCAGCTATATGACGGGCGCCACACGCGCAGATAGCTGGATCGATATTGAAGGAGGTTTCGGAAATCTTTTTTCCTATGCGTCCTTGCGCAGGAAATTCCCTGACCTGCCCTATGCCACCGACGGGGAGCCGCTCAACCTGAGTAAAGGCAATAGCTTCATGGCCCAACACCTGTTGGTACCCAGGGAAGGAGTTGCCATCCATATCAACGCTTACAATTTTCCCGTCTGGGGTATGCTGGAAAAATGCGCCGTTAACTGGCTGGCCGGTATGCCCGCCGTGGTAAAGCCGGCTACAGTTACCTGCTATCTCACCGAAGCGGTAGTGAGAGCTATTGCGGAATCAGGTATACTCCCGGAAGGAGCACTTCAATTGATCTGCGGCAGCGCAGGTGATATGCTGGATCATGTAGCATCCCAGGATGTAGTCACCTTTACGGGGTCTGCGTCCACCGGGAAGATGTTGAAGTCACATCCACGGATACTCGAAGAGAATGTTCCTTTTACCATGGAAGCTGATTCACTGAACTGTATTGTACTGGGCAGCGATGTGGAGCCAGGCATGCCTGAATGGGATATTTTTATTAAAGAGGTGAGAAAAGAAATGACTGTGAAAGCAGGTCAGAAATGCACCGCCATCCGCAGGATCTTTGTTCCGGGCAACAGGATGGAAGCTGTATGGAAAGATATAGCCACATCTCTTGGAGGAACAACCATTGGCAATCCGCTGAATGAGAAAGTGAGGATGGGTTCCCTGGCTTCTATGGGACAGCGGGATGAAGTGCGGGCGCAGGTTAACAAGCTGCTCAGTGCTTCAAGTATCGTTTATGGTTCCATGGAGCAGGTGGAGCTGATTGATGCCGACGCAAATAAAGGCGCGTTCCTGAGCCCCTTGCTGCTGCTGAATGAAAAGCCTTTTGAATCAGATACAGTTCACGATACCGAAGCTTTTGGTCCTGTTGCTACGGTTATGCCTTACCGTGATATGGAAGAAGCCATTCTTCTGTCAAAAAAAGGCAAGGGATCTTTATGCAGTTCCATTGTGACAGCCAATGATCAACTTGCTGCAGCGTACGTGATAGGAGCGGCCACGCATCATGGAAGAATTCTTGTGTTGAACCGCGATTGTGCCAAAGAGTCAACTGGTCATGGTTCGCCCCTGCCCTTGCTGGTACATGGCGGACCCGGGCGTGCGGGAGGTGGTGAAGAAATGGGAGGAGTGCGTGGAGTGAAACATTATATGCAGAGAGTAGCGGTGCAGGGCTCACCTACTACACTGACTGCGATCACGAAAGTTTACCAGGCTCACGGGAAAACCCAGGATGATGGAATACATCCTTTCAGAAAGCATTTTGAAGAACTGCAGATCGGCGACGTGCTGCATACGCATAAACGCACAGTAACTGAGGCGGATATTGTCAATTTTGCCAACGTAAGCTGGGATCATTTTTATGCACATACTGATCATACTTCACTGGAGGGTACTTTGTTTGAAAAGCCTGTAGCGCATGGCTATTTTATACTCTCAGCAGCAGCGGGCTTGTTTGTTGATCCAGCTAAAGGCCCGGTATTACTGAATTACGGCCTGGAAGAGTGCAGATTCCTGAAGCCCGTATATGCAGGAAGTACAATCGGTGTTACACTTACCTGCAAGGAAAAGATCGCGCAGGAGCAAAAAGATCCGGCAGATATACCCAAGGGGATAGTGAAATGGCTGGTGGAAGTTTCAGACGAGACGGGTGAACTGGTTGCGATCGCCACCATCCTGACTATGGTTAAACGAAATATGCAAACATCATGAGCGGGCATGTAATTACAGAGATACATAACGGACTTGCAGTTATAGAATTCTTCCATCCGCAAAGCAATTCTTTACCCGCTGCCATTCTGAAACAACTGGCAGAGGCCATTGCTGAGGCGGATCAGGATCCCCAGGTAAAACTCATCATACTGAAAAGCAAAGGCGAAAAAGCATTTTGTGCCGGAGCATCTTTTGATGAATTGAAATTGATCAGTAACGAAGATGAGGGCAGGGATTTCTTCATGGGATTTGCAGGAGTGATCAATGCCATGCGGAGAAGTTCAAAATTCATTATAGGCCGTGTGCAGGGAAAATGTGTGGGCGGTGGAGTAGGCATGGCAGCTGCGGTGGACATTTGTTTTGCCACTACGGCAGCAGATGTAAAGCTCAGTGAACTGGCCGTAGGGATCGGTCCTTTTGTTGTTGGTCCTGCAGTTGAAAGAAAGATCGGTTTGTCTGCATTCTCCCAACTTGCGATACAGGCCACTGAATGGAAATCGGCGGAGTGGGCGAGAACACATGGATTGTTTGCCGGGTTGTATCCCGATGTGCAGGAACTCGATCTTGCCGTGGACAAGCTGGCGCAAACCCTAGTTCAATCCAATCCGGATGCGATGAGGGAAATGAAGAAGATGTTCTGGCAGGGAACGGAACACTGGGAGCAGTTGTTACCGGAACGTGCTGCAATAAGCGGGAAGCTTGTTCTTAAGTTTACTGAATACGTAAAATAGGTAGAGAAATAGAAAAATAGAAAGATAGAAAGAATTCTCTCTCTTTCTATCTCCCTATCTGCCTATCTAAATTACAGGTCATCAAACTCATAGATCGGATCAATATGCGTCCCGGCCTCCATTTCAAAAATGGATTTGATGATCCCGTTTTCAATGCTGTATACCCATCCATGCAAATGAGGATAGTGATTGTTTTTCCATGATTTCTGTACGATGGAAGTTTTTGCCAGGTTCATTACCTGCTCAGTCACATTCAATTCGATCAGCCTGTCCACACGCTCATCTTCAGATTTCAACGAGTCTATCTCATCCCTGTGAATGCGATATACATCCTTGATATTCCTCAGCCATTTATTGATGATACCGTATGAATGTTGCGTAAGTGCAGCCTTCACACCTCCGCATCCATAATGGCCGCAAACAATAATATGCTTGACTTTCAGCACATCCACCGCGTACTGCAGTACAGACAACAGGTTCAGATCTGTATGCACCACCATATTGGCTACGTTGCGGTGTACAAAGATCTCACCCGGCTGTGTACCCGTGATCTCGTTGGCCGGTACGCGACTATCTGAGCAACCGATCCAGAGAAATTCTGGTGACTGAAGATGGGCAAGCCTGGAAAAAAACTCCGGATCATCCAGCACTTTTTCTGCAGCCCAGGCTTTGTTTTCAAGTAATAAACGTTCGTATGCTTTCATCAGTGATCTTTTATGCTGGTTCTAAAGTCAGTTCGTCAACAGTGTTCGGCGTGTGAAACAACAGGTGCATGGGTTTATGAAGACTTTTCTTCACTTCAACGCGGATGTTTTTCAGTTCAGCATGTTGTAAAAATTCATTCACCACATCAATTACATCTTTATCAATGAAGTCTGCCCTTGTGGCGTCGATCAGTACATAGCTGTTCTCAGGTACTTCTTCCAGTTTTCTTTTTACGATGGGTTTGTTCAGGAATGAAACATCTTTCCTAAGGCGTACAAGGTATTTATTAGAATCGTTAACAACAAGTACTGAAGACCTGAAATTACTTCTGATCATGTAAAATAAGCCAACTATTAATCCTATTACGATACCAATCAATAAGTCTGTAAAAAGAATGGCTATAATGGTCACCACAAATGGTACAAACTGATCCCAGCCTTTGTTATAGAATTCCCTGATCAATGGAATCTTAGCAAGCTTATAGCCGGTAAAGATCAGGATGGCAGCGAGCGCCGATAAAGGAATCATGTTCAGTACTCCTGGAATGAAGGCGACACATACAAATAATAAGATGCCATGATAAATGGTGGACATTTTGGATTTGGCACCTGATGCGAAGTTTGCAGAACTTCTTACGATCACTGAGGTTAGCGGAAGTCCTCCCAGCATGCCCGACACAATATTTCCCATGCCCTGGGCCTTTAATTCCCTGTTGGTTGGGGTCACCCTTTTATATGGATCCAGTTTGTCGATCGCCTCAATACCCAGCAGGGTTTCTAGACTGGCAACAATAGCGAGGGTTACTGCTGTAGACCATACCAAAGGGTTATTGATATGGTGAAGGTCAGGGAAACGGACAAAACTCCACAATTCTTGCGCACTGGCTGCGATTGGCAAGGTGACCAGGTGAGTGGTGCCCAGCGCAATAGCGGGGTAGCTTTGTTTGAGCCATTCATTGATCCACACACCTAAAATAACCACCACCAGTGGGCCTGGTATATATTTAACCAGCTTCTGTTTTTTCATGAAGCCCTGTTCCCAGAAGATCAGGATGAGTAGAGATATTCCGCCAATCAACACCGCACCCTGGGAAAAATAACTGAAAGCATGGAAGAGGCCGGTGAATGTATTTTCATCGCCGGATGCAAAGCTCTCGTCTCCAACGAAATCTTTGTCATATCCTACCAGGTGTGGGAATTGTTTCAGGATCAGGATAATGCCAATGGCTGCCAGCATCCCCTTGATCACCGAGTTAGGGACATAATCGCCCAGGATACCTGCTTTCAGAAAACCTAATAATAACTGGAATACGCCGGCGATAACCACCGCTAGCAGAAATGCTTCGAAAGAGGGGAGCTTTAATATGGCTCCGGCAACAATCACGGTAAGACCTGCAGCGGGGCCGCTGACACTAAGATGGGAGCCGCTCAGTGCACCGATCACGATACCGCCTACAATGCCGGCGATGATACCTGAAAACAAAGGGGCCTGGGAACCTAATGCAATACCAAGACAGAGTGGTAGTGCCACTAACAATACAACAATAGCGGACGGCAGGTCTGAACCTGCTGTCCTTAAATATTTTTTCATTTAAGGCTTTTTACTGGTTAAAAAAACAGCGAAGGAAAACCTTAAATATTGGGGGGAGGAGTTTGTATGTCATCAGCCTGGCGGGAGATGATGTTCTCATCGCATTCCCACTTTTCATCAGAACTGAATAAAGAAGTTTGATAAAGATTGAAGATAAAAGAATGTTGATCAGTTTCGTACAACCTTGCTTTGCTGTCTGGCCCCGCATGATGTGCGATCTCTTCGGTCAACTGGTTCTGGCCCAAAAGAAAGCCTACTTCCATAACTGGCATCACCGGTATCATGAATACCATGATGAGAAAGAAGCCTATGATCTTTTTTCTGAGCATTTCGTCTTGCAAAAAAAGCTTAGTTATTCCCTATATGTTTATTTGCCGTTCCCCTTTAACAAAATTTTACATCAAATGTTCAGTCCGCCACAGGTGCTTAACACCTGGCCTGTGATATATGAACTCAGGTCAGATGCAAGGAAGAGGGTAGTATTGGCTACTTCTTCGCCGGTTCCAAATCTTCCAAGGGGAATTTTATCCATGAATGCTTTGGCCGCATCACCATCTTTCAGATAGTGGGTCATATCAGTTTCGATAAATCCCGGGGCTATAGCATTGCACCTGATGTTCCGGCTTCCGAGTTCAAGGGCAACGGATTTTGTGAATCCAATAATTCCGGCCTTGCTGGCTGAATAACTGGTTTGGCCGGCGTTGCCGCGAACACCAACTATCGAGCTCATGTTGATGATCGACCCTTTTTTTGCTTTCATCATGGGACGCATCACCAACTTGGTCATATTGAATACACTCTTAAGATTGGTTTGCATTACTTCATCCCATTGTTCCGGGGTTACCCTCAGTAAAAGATTGTCTTTTGAGATCCCGGCATTATTAACACAAACATCAATGGCACCGAAGGTGGCTACAACGTCGTTGACCATCTGTTCGCACTGGGCAAAATCTCCTGCATTACTTTGATAAGCTTTTGCTTTTACACCTTTTGCGATCAGTTTTTCGGCCAGTGCTTTTGCTCTTTCTGCACTGCTGTCACTGACATATGTAAATGCAACATGGGCGCCCTGGTCGGCAAATTTTTCTGCTATAGCTTCGCCGATCCCGCGGGCAGCACCAGTAACGATGGCAACTTTACCTTCTAATAATTTCATTGGATGGGTATATTATTGAGCCTGCAAATTAGATAATTAAGGGATCATTAAGCAGAGAGGGTGGCCAGGATCTCATCAATATAGTTCCTGGTATTACTGAGCCTGGGTATTTTATGCTGACCTCCCAGTTTGCCTTTGCCTTTCAGCCAATTTGTAAAACTGCCTTTCAGGATACTTCGAAGTATTGGGGCCCGGAGGGCTATATCCTTGTATCTTTTTGCTTCGTAATCGCTGTTGAGCTGCTTTAACGCCGTGTCCAGTTCGTACGTGAAATGTTCCAGGTTGGCGGGTTCTTTTTCAAACTCCACAAGCCATTCATGGGCTCCGTTACCAGTTGCGTCGAAATATACGGGTGCCGCAGTGTAGTCGTTTACAATGGCACCGGTCTGCTCGCAGGCTATCTTAATGGCCCTGTCTGTATTGTCAATGATGAGTTCTTCACCGAAAGCATTGATATAGTGCTTGATCCGGCCGCTGACCTTAATACGGAATGGCCGTAATGTGGTGAACTGAACGGTATCGCCGATGCAATACCTCCATAAACCCCCGTTGGTACTGATAACCAGGGCATAATTCTTTCCCACTTCAACGTCCTGCAGGCCAATGGTCTGAGGGTCATCTTTGCCATATTCTTCTATCGGCATGAACTCCATGAAGATGCCATGGTCGGGGAAGAGCAGCATGCCATCAGAGTCAGGCCTGTCCTGCGCAGCAAAAAATCCTTCACTGGCATTATACATCTCCAGGTAGTTGATCTGCTTGCCGATGAGTTTTTCGAAATGCTCCCGGTAAGGCACAAACGATACGCCGCCATGGATGTAAAGTTCGAGGTCGGGCCATACCTGGCTGATGTTTTCTTTTCCTGTGATCTCAAGTATCCTTCTGAATAAGACCATGGTCCAGGTAGGTACGCCCGAGATGGAGGTTACATTTTCCTGGATAGTATATTGGGCCAGTTTCTCGATCTTGGTTTCCCATTCATCCATCAGTGCGATGCTGAGTTCAGGCGTCCTGATCCACTTGCCGTAGAAGGGTGAATTCTGTAAAAGCACAGCACTAAGGTCTCCGTAATGCGTTTCATCATTCAGGGAGTGAACAGTATGACTTCCTCCGATCACCAGGCCTTTACCCGTAAGCAGATCAGAGTATGGATTGAATTCGTAATACATGGTCAGCACATCTTTCGCGGCCTTGTAATGACTGTCTTCCAGGCTCTCGTTGCTGACGGGGATGAATTTTGATTTGTCTGAAGTGGTGCCGCTGCTTTTGGCAAACCAGTTGATGGGAGTATTCCAGAGCACATTTTGTTCGCCTTCCATGATCCGCTGTATATAAGGCTTCATCTGTTCGTACTCATGGATGGGTACGGCTTTCTTGAAATCGCGGATATTAAACAGGGAAGGAAAATCGTATTTCCGACCGAATTCAGTGTATTGGGCCGAAGTCACCAGGTCCTGTAATACCTCGCGCTGGGCTGCAATTGGATTTTGCATCCAGGCCTCAATGCGCCACATGCGCATGCGGGCCAATCGCGAAATGGCAGGACTCAGAATTCTCATGACTCACAAAATAGTAAAAGGAAAGGAAATTTGGGGAAAAGGTCATTTTAAAGCAGTGAGCAGTAAGCAGATAGCAGTGAGCAGGATATTAGATCTGCTTACTGCTCACCGCTCACTGCTTACTGTGGCCAGAGGCCTCAATCCTTGCCTCTTCGTGCAGATAGTCTTTTCGTTTCAGTTCAAAATTGCGGCCAAGGTAGAGGCGGCGGACGTCTTCGTCTTCAGCCAGCTCTTCAGCCGTGCCGTGTTTGAAGATCTTTCCTTCGATCAGGAGGTAAGCCCGGTCGCAGATGGAGAGGGTTTCGTTCACATTATGGTCGGTGATCAGGATCCCGATATTTTTATACTTTAAGCGGGCAACTACGGTTTGGATATCTTCCACCGCTATGGGGTCAACGCCCGCAAAAGGCTCGTCAAGTAAGATAAAACTGGGGTTAACGGCCAGTGCCCTGGCGATCTCGGTTCTTCGCCTTTCGCCCCCGCTCAGGGAGTCGCCATTATTCTTCCGAACATGGGTCAGCCTGAATTCATTCAAGAGATCTTCCGTTTTGGCCCTTCGCTCTGCCTTGGTCAATTTGGTCATTTCGAGCACCGACATGATATTATCTTCCACTGAAAGCTTCCTGAATACGGAGGCTTCCTGCGGGAGATACCCTATGCCCATCTGGGCCCTTTTATACATAGGAAGGCCTGTGATCTGGGTGTCGTTAAGGTAAACTTCTCCTTCATCGGGCTGTATCAGGCCCACCACCATGTAGAAAGTGGTTGTTTTACCTGCCCCATTAGGGCCCAGCAATCCAACGATCTCGCCTTGTTTAACGTCAATGGACACATGATTTACGACTACGCGGTTGCGGTATTGCTTGACCAGGTCTTTGGTATGTATTACTAGATCCAAGGTATTTTTTGCTTAAACTGGCTCAAAAATACGGAACTGAAGGCTGTCAAGGCATAAAACGCCACGCTTTAACAGATTTGCTATAAAGCTGTTTTGTGCCTTACTTTGCAACCGATTTAACAATCGACCCCCTATTAATGAAAGTAATCGATCATATACAGCAGGCTAAGAATACCCTGATTTCATTTGAGATACTCCCGCCTCTGAAAGGCAAGTCCATCAATTCAATTTTCGATCACCTCGATCCGCTGATTGAATTCAATCCCTCATTCATCAATGTCACTTATCACAGGAGTGAGCAGGTGTTCAAGAAAAAGGCAGATGGTTCATTTGAAAAGGTTGAAGTGAGAAAAAGACCGGGCACAGTTGCCATTTGCGCGGCCATCATGAACCATTATAAAGTGGATACCGTACCCCACCTGATCTGTGGTGGGTTCTCAAAACGTGAAACCGAGGATGCCCTGATCGATCTGAACTTCCTGGGTATTGATAACGTGCTGGTGCTCCGTGGTGATGCTCACAAGAACGAATCAACCTTTGAGCCGGAAAAAGACGGGCACTCATATGCCATAGACCTGCTTAAGCAGGTGGATAACCTGAACCACGGTATTTACCTGGAAGATGATATCAGGGACGGATCAAAAACACATTTCTGCATAGGGGTGGCCGGATATCCCGAAAAGCATTTTGAAGCCCCGAACCTGCAGACCGATATGAGCTTCCTGAGAGCGAATGTGGAATCAGGTGCAGATTATATTGTCACCCAGATGTTCTTCGATAACAAAAAATATTTCTCTTTCGTACAGGATTGCCGTGAAGCCGGTATTAACGTGCCTATAATTCCGGGACTCAAACCCATTACCAGCAAGAAACAACTTTCAGTCATTCCGCGCACCTTTCATGTGGATATTCCCACCGAGCTGAGTGTTGAGATCATGAAGTGCAAAACGGATGTGGACGTAGAAAAAGTAGGAACAGAATGGCTGGTTGAACAATCCAGGGAACTTAAAAAAGAAGGCGTACCCGTTCTGCATTATTATACGCTGGGTAAGCCAAAGGTTATTCGCAACGTAATGCTCGAAGTACTGTAAAGAAAGAGGCGTAGTGGCGTAAAGGCATAGAGGCGTAGAAAAAGTACTCAGACTCTGACTCTTCACCTCTAAGCCTCTACGCTTCTACGCCTCTTCAGCGGGCCTATTTATTTAGTAAGTTCTTTTATCACCTGATCAAGTACTACAGGATTCACTTTAACCGGATATTTTTTCTTCAGTTCAGCGATCCATTTTTCTTCCAGCTCCACCTGGTAATCATTGATCAACTGGCCTTTGGCATCTTCAAAACTTTTTTGCGAAACCTGGGGATATAGTTTGACTATATGGTAGAATGATACCGTATTGTCGTCTTTATTGACTGCAAGCGGTGTGGTATAACCGTCTTTGAACAAGTCAGCATTTCCGGGGATCTGCGTCCACTCCACTCTTCCGCTATCCGCCATTACCTTACCATCCGTGGTCTCTACCAGTGACCTCCATGTTGTTGGATCGGCGATAAGTGTTTTTCTTGCCTGGCCAGCTACAGCCTCATCCGGAGCATTCATAATAATGGCATCGGCACTCTTGGCCCAGGTATATTTGGCTTTATTGGTCTGGTATTGTTTTTTCAATGCTACAGTATCGGCTGCCGATTTGTTCCAGACTTTTCTTTCCATCACCTCAAACAGCATATTGCCTTCCATGAATTCATTGAATTGGGTTTTGAATTCAGGATCGTATTTCTCCAGGTTCTTCCGGTAATAAGCCATGCTCATGTCCAGGAAAAAATCGTTGTAGAATTTCTTATATGCCACAATGCTCCTTTCAGGACTTTTAGCCACAACATAATCCAGCCATTTTTTCACCGTGACCTTTTCTGTAGGGAATTCGATCAATACGGTATTGTCTTTGATCAGTGCTGAATAGGGTGGTTTGGTGTTCACCACAAAAGAATCAGTGTAGCGGAATAATTCTTTTTCATCCACAGGCTTTTTCTTCATTCCGGTTTTTACAACACATTGTTTCTGGAACGATTTCACCGGAAGCTGGCCCCTTTTGTCTTTTTCCACCATATATTTCCAGGTATATTCCGGTACCTGGCTGTCGTTACTATAGTTCAAGCGTCCTTCACGTTTTACAATATGATAACCCATCGAGGTTTCAAATGGTGCTGTGATATCGCCATTTTTCTGAAGACCGAATACGGCTTTCTCAAATGCATCTTCGTAGTCCCCAACACCTATAAGCGGAAGTTCGCCACCCTGGGAAGCTGATATATCGTAGCTGAAGGTTTTAGCCATGTCTTCAAATGAAGCTCCTGCAACAATCCCCTTGTATATTGAATCTGCCAGCGCCGAAGCTTTTTGTTTATCAGATGCGCTGCCATTCCTGTCTACGCCTATCAGTATCTGCCTTGCCTGTACCTTGCCTGCAGCCGGCCTCTCCGCAGTTTTTTTCAGTATATGCCATCCTGCATCGGAACGAAAAGGTTCTGAATATCCATTTAACGGTAATGTATAACCGATGGTTTCGAGTGAATAAGGAAGACTGAATACGGTAACATAACCCAGGTCTCCTTTGTTTTTCTGTACAGCAGGATCCATGGAATAGGCAGTGGCAACTGAGCTGAAATCTTCTCCTTTCTTCAGTTTCTCATAAGCCTCGGTGATCCTGTTTTTCGCTTCCGTTGAATCTTTATCTGTAGCGGGAGTCAGCCCATAGGGATTGACAACAAATTCTTTTTTGAAAGGGACGAAAATATGCGAGAGCCTGATATCCTTCTTACCTCTTTCTTCGGCTTCTTCAACCAGTTTTTTCATCATCACATTGTCGCGGAGGAAAGGTTCTTCGATCTGCTGCCTGAAATTCATCACCTCTTCCTGTTGTTTGAGCAGGGTGTCCAGCTTGAGGTCGTAAGCAGCCTGGACTTTCAATTTGAACCTGGTATATAACTCCAGGTAGTTCCTGATGTCGGCGGCTTTATTGCTTGCGGAAGTATCGTTGTTCTTGAGATAAGCCCTTTTGAATTCAGTTTTGGAAACCTGTTTGCTTCCGTAGGTGAAGAGGGGCTGAGCCTGGGCTAAACTGACCATGGTCAGGGCCATGATGCTTAAAAATGCCTTTAAGATTCTATTTCGGACTAGTTGCTTCGAATTTGTGGTCGAGGAATTCATTAAGCTGTTCATAATTGAGTTTCTTGGCAAGTATCTTTTTGTCTTTATCCAGCAGATACAGCATGGGTGTCTGGTACACGTCATATAACTGGCGGAATCCCGGTTGGCCACTCTTCAACTCATTGTCTTTCAATTCCTGCGTTTGATAAACGTGTATCCAGTTATTCAAATTGTGTTCCCTGATATAAGCTTTCCATTTTTCGAAGCCTCCGTCCGTCATTACCCCGAACAATTGGACGCCTTTAGCCTTCCATTTGTTCTTATAGAGTGAGTCCAGTTTGGGTACTTCTACCTGGCAGTGGCTGCAGGTTGGGTCCCAGAAGCAGACCACCGTATAGGGCGAGTTCACTTCATAAAGGGTTCTTTTTTTGCCTGACGTATCTACCATATTGAGATTCGCCGCTTTTTCACCGATCACATTCATCATCAGGCTATACCCCCTGTCGAATATGAATTTGCGGTATTTCTCGTTCAGCCAGGCATCCGCATCTCCGGGTATGTAGTATTTGGTGAACAGGTGTACGAATACTTTGTCTTGCCCCATGTATTTGGGGTTCACGTATTTATCTGTCAGATGAAGTAAAGTGTATTTCTTCATCTCTTCGTTTGCCCGGGTTCTCAGCATAAGTTCATCTACTTCCATGATCAGCGTATCCGGAAGCGGAGGAACGATATCGTCGAAGAACCTGTCGTATTTAGCCTGCAGCACAGGGGTCCTGATCAGCCTTTCATCGTTCAGATCCATCGAATCCCAATAGAGTTTCCTGAAATACTGGTTCCTGGCGTTCTGATCGGTGATCTCGGCCGGTATGGAGGGTTCTTTGAACACTTTGAATATGGAAGAAAGCAGGTGTTGCGGATGTTCTGCGATGAATTTGTCGCGATAGGTTTTCAGCTCTTTTGACTTGGCCTGAAGCTGTGTTTCCAGTTTGGCAGAATCAGCTTTCTTGGTAGCGGCTTTGTATTGCTTCTGGAGTTCGTTCATTTCGCCTCCATATTTCTGGGAATAGAGCAGATAGTCTCTGAACAGCTGATTATCGCTGGAACCTGTAACGGTCATGCTTTTGATCAGATCCGCACTATCGGCAGTTACGCTGAAATTCTGTTCTTTATCTATGATCACTTCCATCCAGCCATCTTTCTTTGGGAAAACGATCATATAAATACCACCTGCCAGTTTTTCTTTGCCCTGGAAAACGGCCTGTGAATTCTTATCTATGGCAGCTGAGTCCACCAGCATTTGCTTAGACCCGTAGTGATGAGCCAGGAACAGGTAACCTGAAGTAAAAGGCTTGAGGGTGACCTT
>DATGXN010000087.1:0-2636 GCA_035298945.1 Chitinophagaceae bacterium
TTTTACCCAACGCTACAAAGTTCGGCTTGATCTTTTTGCTAATGAACTGGTTATCAGGGTCAAGATATTCTATTTCCTTAACATTCACCTCTGCTTTGATCAGATCTTCCACTTGTTGCAGCTGATTTTTCATCCCGGCGTTCAAAACAGGGATCAAAGCCTTCTGCAGGGGCTGGCGAACTTTGATGTTTACTTTCTTCCTGATGGACAGGATCAGCGATGATGCATCTTGTGCCATCTGCATCCTTTCTTCCAGTTTTGGATCGATCGCGGCCTCATTCGCCCATGGGAAAATGGTATGGTGAACAGATTTCTCTTCAAACCTCCCTGTAACGGAGTTCAGGTTGGTGAAGATCGCGTCTACAAAAAATGGTGAGATTGGGGCGGTCAAACGACAAATTGTCTCCAGGCATTCGTACAAAGTCTGGTAAGCGCTGATCTTATCTTCCTCATACTCCCCTTTCCAGAATCTCCTGCGGCAAAGCCTTACATACCAGTTACTGAGCTGCTGGTCCACAAAATCGTCGATAGCCCGGCCCGCCATGGTAGGTTCATATTCGTCCATATACCCTTTCACCGTTTTCACCAGGCTGTTGAGGGCTGACAAGATCCACTTGTCTATCTCAGACCTTTTTTCCAGGGGAATATAAGCTTCCCTGAAGGCAAAACCGTCCACATTGGCATAAAGGGCAAAGAACTGGTAGGTATTATATAAGGTACCGAAGAATTTTCGCTGGACTTCCCTGATACCTTCCAGGTCAAATTTCAGGTTATCCCAGGGCGAAGCATTGGTGATCAGGTACCAGCGGGTAGCATCGGCTCCAAATTTTTCAATGGTATCAAAAGGATCCACCACATTACCCAGCCGTTTACTCATTTTGTTGCCGTTCTTGTCCAGCACCAAGCCGTTAGATACCACAGTTTTGTATGCTACGGAATCGAATAGCAGCGCCCCCAGGGCATGCAGGGTATAAAACCAACCACGGGTCTGGTCCACACCTTCTGCGATAAAATCTGCCGGGAAAGCTTTTCCACTGTCCAGCTTCTCCTTATTCTCGAATGGATAATGCCATTGGGCATAGGGCATGGCTCCCGAATCGAACCAAACGTCGATCAGGTCCGGCACCCTTTTCATGGCTTTTCCCGTATCACTCACCAGGATGATCTCGTCCACATAAGGCTTATGAAGATCAAGGATCCCTTCGTGCATATAATTCTTGTTCACATCACCACCCAGCACCTGGTTGGCTTTCCTGATCTCCGCATTAAGTTCCTCAATGGAACCGATACATTTTTCTTCCGTCCTGTCTTCTGAACGCCATACAGGCAGTGGTGTGCCCCAGAAACGACTCCGACTTAGGTTCCAATCCACCATGTTTTCAAGCCAGTTGCCAAACCTGCCTTCGCCGGTAGACTTCGGCTTCCAATTGATGGTCTTGTTCAGTTCTACCATCCTGTCTTTTAGCGCGGTGGTTTTGATGAACCAGGCATCCAGTGGATAATACAAGATGGGTTTATCTGTTCTCCAGCAATGTGGATAGCTATGTTCGTACTTCTCCACTTTGAAAGCCTTGCTCTCCAGTTTGAGTTTCACGGATATATCAACATTCACATCCACATAATCTTTCTCGTCTTTATAATTCTTCACATAACGTCCGCTGAACTCACCCGTCCCGGCCACAAATTTCCCTTCGCGGTCAACCAGGGTAAGTATACCAAGATTGAATTTCTGTCCTGTTTTATAGTCATCCGCACCAAAAGCAGGTGCCATGTGTACGATGCCGGTTCCGTCTTCGGTGGTTACAAAATCCCCCGTCACCACTTTAAATGGATCCGCATGGGGTGTGATCTCCCTGATCGCCGCTAACGAATTCGCTTCAAAAGGAAGCAATTGATTATATCTCAATCCTTCCAGCTCTGAACCTTTCACACTACCCACAATTTTCCAGGGTATCAGCTTATCACCTTCTTTATATGTACTGAGGTCAATATCCCTTGCTTCTTCCTTGAAAAATTTATGAATTAGTGCGTTCGCAAGTATTACGGTAGAAGGCAAGCCTGTATAGGGGTTGAAAGTCTTGACTATTACGTATTCGATATTAGGGCCAACTGCCAGTCCGAGATTAGAAGGAAGGGTCCATGGCGTTGTAGTCCAGGCCATGATATATAACTTACCCGAAGGTTCTGAATCGGCATCCTTCGCCAGTATGGCGTTCAGGGTCTGGTATAAAGGATGACTGAAATTGGCATTATCGTGCCCTGCTTCAGCGGTCAATGGAACATGGAATAAGGCAGTTGCACTGGTATCCTTCACATCTTTATAGGTACCGGGCTGGTTCAACTCGTGCGAACTGAGTCCTGTACCTGCCGCAGGCGAATAAGGCTGAATGCTCACGCTTTCGTACAACAGGCCTTTGTTGTACAATTGCTTCAATGCCCACCAGAGGGTTTCTATATATTCATTGGTGAAGGTGATATAGGGATCATTGAGATCAACCCAATAGCCCATTTTACGGGTCAGATCATCCCATTTGTCTTTATACCTAAGTACCGCCTCGCGGCATTTCTTATTATAATCTTCAACACTGATCTTTTTGCCTATGTCCTCTTTGGTGATACCCAGTTCTTTCTCTACT
>DATGXN010000088.1:0-8957 GCA_035298945.1 Chitinophagaceae bacterium
AGGATCGGAATGACGGTTACCGATGTTTTCAATACGCTGAAAAACGGTAACAAGCTGGAAACGACGGATTTTAAATCATACAGATATTCCAAGTCAGACACCAGGGCGGTATTCATAACATTTGCCATGACTTTTGGAACAACATTCAAGGAAAAACTCATGGAGAACAAATACTCCCACGAATGATCAGTCTTTAACGATGAAGCTTGTGGCAGGGTCCATCTTGATCGTTTTACCGGTGCTTTTGACCTGGAGGATCATTCTTTTAACGATCACTTTCTCTCCTTCCGGCAACCGGGATAATGCAGCCCTGATATCTTCAGAAAAAGAGTCACCCGAGTAAGAGTAAAAATCATCTCCTATCTGCAGCTCACAGCAGGACAGGATGCATTCATTGTATAGACCCGAAGCGTCCTTGACATCGCCGCGGATCTTCAACCCTGTTGCGCTGTCCAACTGGCTATGGCTAATGGTGGCTACGTTATAGCCTGCATCTCCCAGGCTGATCTGCGGGAAAGGCATGTTGGTGGATTGGTAAACCAAGGTAATGCTGTCCTGCTCCATCCCCAGTGTGATAGTAACGGGACCGTATAAGCGAGGTTTGACGATCAGGGCAGTGGAATCGGCGGAAATACTAACGGAAGCTTCTTTAGAAGAGGCGGAATAGATGCGGGCGCTTTCGGCCTGTCTCAGTTCGTTACTCACACCCATATAGATGAACCTGGACCCCTTACCCCAGGTATTCACCAAAGAATTATCCTGGGCCACAGAGATATTGGATATGATCACTAAAAAAAGCCCTGTCAGGAACCGCATGTGCTTTTTTAAGCAATTTACATGCCGAATTGAAAACAATATGCTAAAACTGAACAAGTTACTTCCTGCCTGAAATCACGCGTGCACAGTATTCCATGTACACATGACCGTCAGGGTATTTCTCCCTTAAGGTTTCAAATACTTCTTTCTTGATCCTGGCCCGGGTACCCGCATCCGCTTTGGACATGGCAGCCACTACCGGCGCAGCCACTTCATTGTGGAAATTCCAGAACCTTTCTTCATCCCCCATACTCATTTTATGGTTCTTCTCCACTTCCTGGACCTCGCTGAACCCCACATTTTCAAGTATCCCTGCCAGCAGGCCGGATTTTGCAACCCGGAACATCCCCGGAGCGCCAGGCTCTGGAGGGGGAATATGAATATTCTTGCTGATGTTGGACATGATGGCTGTGATCCAGAAATTCTTCTCAGGAGTACCCCAAACGGCAGTAGCTATTTTACCGCCCGGTTTTAACACCCGGTACATCTCCCTGGCTGCCATTTCCATGTCAGGGAAGAACATGAATCCCATCCTGCAGCTGATCGCGTCAAAACTATTATCATCAAAAGGAAGCTCAGACACATCACAAGTCACGAACTCAACATTGGTGATACCGCGTTTTTCAGCTTTTTCCCTGGCAACCTCCAGCATCCCTTCGGAGAGGTCGGTGATCACCACTTTACCGCTCCCCAGTTTTTCGGCTATTGAAAGTCCGGGTTCCCCCGTCCCTGCCGCGATATCCAGTACGGTATCGCCTTCTTTAGGGTCGATCATCCTGATGATCTCATCACCAAAAGGCTGAAGAAACTGCATAGTGAATTCATCCCATTTCCTCCACCCGGGCGAGAACTTATTCCAGGTTTCTTTTTGTTGATCCCTTATCTTTTCAAGCTGCGCTTCCATGGTTTGAGAATTTCTTAAAAGTTAAGATTATTGCAAGAAACCTAGATCAGGCGGGCCGCATCCGGCATTAATCAGCCTGCATTTTCGCCAGCAAAACGATCTGCCCCAGATGGTAGGCATCGTGTTGAATGATGCCATGCATGTGCTCATAAAAAGGCATGTTATTAACAGGATATGTTCTTTCGAGGATGTCGTCTTCAGCTTGCTCAAGAAACTGTATCCAGGCTTCCTGGGAAGCCTGCAGATTATCCAGGGTGCGCAGCCAGGCTTGTTCCGACTGGTCTGTTACCTGTGCAAAATAATTATTGGCGGGCGTCTTGATCACTTCTCCCTGTACCCGCCGAAGTACATTTGTTCTCCAACTGATCAGGTGATTGACAATTTCCCAGATGGAATTAAGCTTTGGATGCGCTTTCTGACCTGCTTTCTGCCAGGATAGTTTTGACAGGTTGTCCATCATATTCACCTCCAGCCAGGGGTGACCATTATACAAAGCTTTCACCAATCTGCCGATCCGTTCTGTTTCTTTCATGCCGGGTGTTTATTGCCGGAATTTAAGAATTACCAAGGTAATTTAAAGCGATCTGCATTGAGCGGAATGTGTACCGTTTCTTGATATGATGCCCCCCACTTCTGCGCAGGATATCGTTGAGGGTTTTAATTACTTTGAGTACGTAATTGCCTTTGTTGATCATAACACATTCAGCCAGGGCTGCATAAGATGCATCGGTGATCTCAGATCGGGTGGCAATCCCGGATTTATTCAATGTTTCAAGTACCTGTGTGGCCCAGATCACAGGCACATGGGCCGCTTCGCAGATCCACATGATCTCTTCCTGGATCTCGCTTAAACGCTCAAATCCTATTTCAACTGCCAGGTCTCCCCTTGCTATCATCACGCCAAACACCTTGTCTCTCATGCCCTGCATGATCAGGGCCGGCAGATTCTTTACAGCATCTGAAGTCTCAATCTTGATGATGATTGAAGGCCGTTTATTGTAAACAGAAAGCAGCTTCTGTAAATTCTCCAGGTCGCCGGCATTCCGCACAAAAGAATAACCCACCAGGTCAGCATGCTCAGCTACAAATGGCAGCACGCTGATGTCATAAGGCGTCAGTGGTGGTAAACGTAGTTCGGTATCCGGAAAATTCATTCCCTTTCCTGCACGTAACAATTGTTTCCTGTCCGAAACCCTTTCTATCCGCAACCTGACACCAGTCCTGTGTTTTTCCAGTACCGTCGCCTCAATGATACCGTCGTCGAACAATATCCTGTTCCCTTTTTTCAGTTGTTTGATCAATCCATGCTCTTCGCAGCCCACTACAATATTCTCAGCAGGATCAGATACCACATCATCCACCATCAGGATCTCCTGTTTTTCAAACAGACTGATCTTATCCACCAACTTCCCGTTCTCCCTGATCACCGTTCTCATTTTAGGACCTCCAAGGTCCATATAGATCTTGCAGGGCAGTCCCGTTCGATCGCTTGCCAGCCGCACCAGGTCGATCATGTTCAGCCAGGCTTCCTGATCATCGTGAGCACAATTGATCCTGGCTATGTTCATACCAGACTGCAGCAATTTTTTGATCAACTGGTAGTCACTTGCGAACTGTGTGTCAAAAGTGACCATCAGGTAAGGGATCTCATCGTCTGCTTTCTCTCCAAACAGCAGGTGGCTGTTGCTCCTGATCATCTCCCGGCCAAAATAATAGTCACAGGTGGATATTTCACGCGGGTCTATATGCTCTCCCAACCTCTGTAAAATGGCCTGTAACTGCCTTAAGGTATGAGATTCACTGCTGGCTAATGAAGACAAACCCGCAACGTGCAATTCATCCTGAAGGTTGCGGATGTCCTTGCTCCTGAGAATGAGGTAGTGAAGAAGATTTCGTGCACTTTGAAACTGCCGTTCGTGCAACAACAACAGTTCAGCACTCCTGCTGTTTACAACAGAATGCATTTCGCTGATGATCTTTGATATGGCCTGCCTCAGGGTGACGGGCTTTTCGGCTACAACTTGCATAATACAACCTTTAACAAATTTAAACCATATCAGGCCGGACTCACCATTCACATCCTATGACATTGATCATTAAAGGCCTAAAAGAAATCAGTATTTAACAGGCCTTAGATATTGTTTCTTAATTTAGACAAGTAATGATTGCAGCATGTTGAGCAAAACTGAACAGGCGAAATATTTGAACAGGGAATTAACGTCCATCAGAAAATTCCTTGTAGGCCTGAAGTCTGCCGAACCTGGCAAAAAGCAGATCCATGATGTCAGGATCAACATCAAAAAAATCGTTGCCCTGATAGAGCTGAACAAGATCCGCGGATACCAGGCCGGTAATCTGCCCTTGCTTGGAATGAGGTCCCTGTTCAAAACTACAGGCGCTATAAGAAGCTCCCAGATCATCCTGAACAACCTGGGAAAATCAGAATTCGATAACAACAAGATCTATGAACATCACGAGGAGATCGTAAAAACCAATGCCAGGAAACTGGTTGATCAGGCATCTGCCCACCTCAAAATGCTGTTTGCATTCCGAAACGAAATGACCCTGAAAAAATTACATGCACTTCAGAACAGCGAGATTCTTTTATATCATGATCTGAAAGCCGAATACCTGAAACAGGTATTTAAAACACCCCTGAACCCTGGTCACCTTCACGAAGGAAGAAAACAGATCAAACACATACTCTATATCCAGGAAATGATCACGGTATCATTAAGAAAACAACTTCCTTTCAACATGAAAAACCTGGAATTATTGCAGGCTATAATAGGCAAATGGCATGATACTGTTATGTTCATCAATTGCCTCCACGAGTTCGGCGTGGAGAAAAAGAACAGGGACCTGAAAGAATGGATCAGCAAAGAGAAAGAACAGTTTACGGAGATCAGCTTATTCAGGACAGACAAAAACAACCAGATCTTTATTCCATGACCCGTCACCCACTCCAATCAGATCTTATTTTTCAGAAAGAAAAGGAACAGGATCAATAAACAAATTCCATGCACAATCAGCCAGGCTCTCTGGTATAAAGGTCTCTTGCCGAAAGGTATTGCCTGGTCAAACGGGTCAAAGATCAATGCTATCGCCAGTGTTCCCATGGCCTGCGAAACATCTCGTGAAAAAATCAGGTAATAAAAGGATAGTAATACAAAAGCAACGTATCCGATTCTGTTGAATTTTTTTGAAAGATTCCTGGCCTTAGGCGCTACAGTCTCGTTCATAAAAACAAGTTTTAAAAATTAGTAGCACATTCATCCCATTTGTTACAACATGCCTGAAAAATCCGGTTAGCAGGTCCAAAGCCATAGCCGTCAACAATCTCAAGCAAACCTCATTACCACTCAAAAGCGCTGTTAAAGTTCTATTTTTATAGCATGACCCTCTATGAACAGCAGGCTATAAGGGAAATGCAAAGATGGCAGGTAAAAATGAAGCGGAAACCTTCCCTGATCAACCGTATGTCTAAAGGTATGCAAGACAGGATGAACAGGATGATCCCGGAAAAAGTGCACAGGGTGATCACGGAAGCTATTAAGCAAATGACCAGGGGACTGATCACTGGTGCCGGTATCATTACACCAGCTCCTCTTATAGATATTCCATTTGAGGAGAGGGAGAAAAAAGTGTACGACAGAATAAGTTTTTACAGGAAAACAGCAGCGGTGGAAGGGGGTGTAACCGGGGCCGGCGGAATACTGCTGGGGTTGGCGGATTTTCCACTCTGGCTCAGCATCAAGTTCAAGATGTTGCTTGAAATTGCCGCGGCTTATGGATATGATGTAAAAGATCCACGGGAACGGATCTTCATTCTGCATGTGTTTCAACTCAGCTTTGCAAGCCAGGCACACAGGAACCAGGTTTTTTCAGAAATGGAAAACTGGATCAGCGACGACTCTAAAAAGAATGAACAACCAGACTGGAGAAAATTGCAGCAGGAATACAGGGATTATATTGACCTGGCAAAACTCATGCAACTGATCCCCGGTATTGGGGCCGCAGTGGGTGTTTACGTAAACCACAAACTCACCAACCAGTTGGGCGAAACAGCCATGCAGGCTTACCGCATGAGAGAATTCCGGACACCATAATATGAAGTACTTATTCCATTACCTTTAGTTATAATCAAGTTTCTATGAATAAGATCCGATGGGGCATTCTCGGCTGTGGAAGAATAGCCGGCAAATTCGCGGCCGACCTTTTACTTGTTAAAGATGCTGAACTGATCGCTGTAGGTTCCCGTTCAAAAGAGAAAGCACAGGAATTCGCCCGGAAATATCCAGCCAGGAATATTCATGGCTCCTACGAAGAGCTGGCAGCTGATCCCGAAGTTGATATTATCTATGTTGCCACTCCGCATTCTCATCATCATGAGCACAGCCTCCTATGCCTGAAGCACAACAAAGCCGTTCTATGTGAAAAAGCCTTTGCCATCAATTCCCGGCAGGCATACGAGATGATAACGGAAGCGCGTAGCCGAAATATCTTCCTGATGGAAGCGCTTTGGTCCAAATTCCTGCCGCATTATAATATGGTCAGATCAATGATCGCGGAAGGCAAACTGGGACGGCTGATGTCTATGCAGACGAATTTTGGATTCAAGCCCATTGACCCGGTTCCCCAAAGAATTTTCGATCCGGCACTCGGCGGAGGTACGCTGCTGGACATTGGCATTTATAATGTGTTCTTTGTTCATTCATTCCTGGGGATGCCGGACGATATACAGGCCTTTATGACGCCGGCCTCAACGGGCGTGGATCAACAACTGGCCGTTCAATTCCACTACAGGAACGGAGCGTTGGCGCAGATGCTTTCCAGTTTCAGTTCTAACCTCTCTACAGAAGCAGATATTGCCGGAGATGCAGGCAGGATCAGGCTTCTCAACAGGTTCTATGAGCCCTCGACCACCATCCAGTATTACTCCGGAAAAATTGATACCCTGGAAACCATTCCTTTTTCAAAAGAAGGCGGATGGGGCTACCAATACCAGGTGAGGCATGTTCATGAATGCCTTAAACAGGGCCTGGCTGAAAGTCCTGTTATGACCCACAAAGATTCACTTGAACTGATGGAACTGATGGACAGGATCAGGAAGATTGCTGGAATTCATTATCCCGCAGATAAATAAGAGAGCCAGAGAGTCGGAGAGTCAGTGAGGCAGATATAAGAATTCTGTCTCTCTGACTTTCTGACTCTCTGCCTCTCTAATTCAGTCCGGCTCTTTTACGAAGCTCCACTACCGAAATGGTCATCGGCCTGCCCACCTGCTTGCCATTACGGTAAGAAACGATCCTTAATTGTTCAGCATCTTTCGGCACAACAACAGGTGCGGTATATTTTGGATAGTAATTATCCGGGAAAGAATTATCAAAACTGTAATAAACATCCAGGCCGTCAATTTCAGTATTCAATTGAACTTCCACACCATTGGCCCCAGACTTTGAAGCCTTGATATCCGGCTCGTACATAGCAGGCGAATATTTTGTTCCCGCCTGTGTCAATCTTGGCAGTTGATCTTCCACCCTGCTGATAAAGTCCGACCAGTTCCTGGATGATTTGGGTGACCATACCGTTTCAGACAAAGCCAGGCCACGGGGCCAGGTCATATACTGCAGTTGACGAAGATTATATACCTGCTCAGTCCAGAGATTACCTTGCGCACCTTTTATGAATTTCGGATCCACACCTTCAGGTATCGGTTCAAAACTGTACACTTTTTTCATTCTCAAACTGGCATATACTTTTGGCTCCATGATCTCATCGCCCTGCATATAATCCAGGTATACGAAATCCTGGGGCGTCATCACTACCTCATGTCCCATTTTTGCGGCCCTTGCACCACCAGACAATCCGGATACGCCAGCCTGTCCGCCTCTCCAGCTCATCACTGCAGCGCCAGGGGTCAGTCCTCCATCCAGGATCTCATCCCACCCGATCAGCTTCTTTCCTTTTGAATTGATGATCTTGTTTACACGGGTAACAAAATAAGCCTGCACTTCGTCCAGGTTCTTCAATTTTTCTTTTTGCATCAGTGCTTTTATGTCGGCACTTTTTTCCCAGAAATTGCGTGCAGTTTCATCGCCACCCATATGGATATATTCAAATGGGAATAGCTGGGCTATTTCTGTGAACACCTTGTCCAGAAATGCATACACTTTTTCATTGGCCGGATTAAGTGTATTATCTATCAATCCATAAAAATGTCCTTTAGGAGGCCATTCCATGAACTTCTCGCCTGAGTTCACATAATATTTACCGGGGGTGGAAACGAGTTCAGGATAGGAAGCAATCGCTGCCAGGCTATGGCCTGGGACATCGATCTCCGGCATGATGTTAACGAACCGGTCTTTCGCATACTGCACCAGTTCTTTGATATCTTCCTGTGTGTAGAACCCACCATAATCGCGGGGTTCAGTTGAATCAGGTTTTGAGAAAGTGCCGAACCTGCCTGTCTTCTTCACGTTCCATGCTCCTACTTCAGTAAGTTTAGGAAGAGACTTGATCTCGATCCTCCATCCCTGGTCGTCAGTAAGGTGGAAATGCAGCACATTGTATTTATACTTCACCATATCATCGATATACCTCTTCACTTCTTCTTTGGTGAAGAAATGGCGTGATACGTCAAGCATCAATCCCCTCCATCCAAACCTAGGATAATCGATGATCTCAACGGCCGGAGCCTGCCACTGAACATTTTCTGCTTTAGCCATGCCTTCCACTTCATCAGGAAGCAGTTGTTTGAATGTCTGCACACCATAAAAAAGTCCTGCAGCCGTATTGGCCGTTATGGTGGTAATGGTTTCAGATACTTTCAGGGAATAGCCTTCACTGCCCAGTTTCGGGTCTGGTGTGGCATTGATGTTTAGTGTAATATTTCCAAGGCCTGCGGTCATAATACCGGATAGTACCGGGAATTTGAACCCAGTGACTTTCGACAACTGTTGGGCGAGCTGTTCTGCCACCCGGCGGGCATCAGGATTATTTGCCGGATGACTGATCCCTGAGTTGGGATTGAGTTTAAAAATTCCGGAACCGGTTTTCATTTCCACGGGCTGGGGGATAATGTTGATCTGGGCGAGGACTGCATTGACAGAAATAGCGATAAACAGGAGAAAAATGACTGCTCTTTTCATAATCGTTGGGTAAAGGGATAAAGTTAGGGAAATAAGCGCTAGGCGAGAGGCGGGAGGCGAGAGGCGGGAGGCATGAGGCGGGAGGC
>DATGXN010000089.1:0-1867 GCA_035298945.1 Chitinophagaceae bacterium
GAGCACAGCAGCCCAGGCAGGCGACCTCGTGAAACTCGTATTTATGATCTGGGGAAACTTCTCCCGGTTGTATTCCGATGATCTCACTGATTTCTTCTGACAACATCTTTCCACCCTGTACATGACATGCTGTCCCCATACAAACTCGAATTTGATGATCCCCTGGTTTCTCGAAGCGGAACTGCGTATAAAACGAAGCCACTCCGTAGATATGTGCCTCTGCTACACCCAGGTATTCGGATATCTGCAAGACCGTTTCCCTGGAGATGTAGCCTTTGCAGCTCTGGAAATACTGCAAAATGGCAATCAGTTGTTGGGGCTCTCGTGGAAATACAGCAAGTTCGTCAGGCTCTTCCGTTACAAATGGAGTTGGCGATTGGATCATGAGTTTCCCTGATGCAATAATATATGCTGTTCGTCACATATTTGAAGCAGACCAAAACACGTGCTTCCCAGCATATCTTACAAATACCATGAATTTGACATCTTTACTACTGATAACCATCATACTTCTACATGTCAGATATAACCTGCAACTCTTGTCCAATTTTAAATACATCAATTATGGTCAATTTATTGTGAAAACTGCCATTATTTCTGCCGGATATTCTTACTGTAATTGTCTTCTTTAGCAGTATGACCATTCCTCGTTTGATTCCCCCTGTCAAAGAGATTAAATAAAATACTCCCTTAGGTAGGGAGTCTGCTTCCTGCTTCTATCAGGGTGCTGAGATTTGCAATGTCCTCTCCAATAGGAAACCAGGACCTATGAAAATAAAAGACTCCCTCGGGTAGGGAGTCTACGAACTTATTCTGTCGGGGTGCCGAGATTTGAACTCGGGACCTCACGGACCCGAACCACTTTCAAAAAATTCGGACTGCAGTTCACACGGTTTGCCGATTTTTCATAGCCATGTGGTCTACCTTTTCAGGGAGCCGTGAGGACCATGATGAGCTTTAAACGATTTCTCCTGGGTCGAAAATTGATTTCCGAGTACGTCAGTACGAAATTGACGTTACTTTACATATCTTACTGGATTTCAAGAACAGCTGTCAAGTCTGCGCGGCACGGTGAACTTTAGGCAGCGTTCCACAAAGTAGTGATGCTACACGTTTAGCATCCACTCGGCTGCCGACCGAATGCGGACAAGTACTCCGGCGATCTCAAAATCCTTTCCATTGGAATCTGTCAAAATCAGTGCATCCTTTGGCTTCAAAACTTGTATAGCATCCTGCAGGGCTCGCACCTCCCTTTCGCGTGTTGAAGCATTGTTCAGGTTTTGAGTGACTTGAATAAGCTGACGCGTTTCAGGCAGGTAAAAATCCACTTCATATCCGCCAGGTGATGAGAAATAGTAGATATCCTGAGTCGTTCGACGAACCGTCAGAAACACCAGATTTTCCAACAGCTTGCCCGTGTTCGGCGAGAAACCAAAACCTACTTTGTTTACCAATCCCGTATCGATGCAGTAGATCTTCTTGGGTGCAATCTGCTGGCGTTTTACTGAATAATCATACACATTCAATGTGAATACTAGCCAACTATTTTCCATATAGCTGATATAGTTCTTGATCGTATTGACACTACCAAGACGAAGCTGATCTTTGAGTTTGTTGAAGGAAATCAAGCTGGTTGGATTGCTGATCAGGTAAAACGCAAGTTCACGAATCGCTGTCACGTCATCCAACCGGTAACGTGTCGCAATATCCCGGTATAAGACATCGTCATACAGGGTCCGAAGCAGAGGCAGTTCCGGATATTTCAGTACATCTGGAACGCCGCCAGATTCCAAATAAGCCTGTAGTGAACTTTGCAGATGGGCACGCTGCACCGTGGTCATGCGCGTCAGATCTGGAATTCCCTCCC
>DATGXN010000090.1:0-4056 GCA_035298945.1 Chitinophagaceae bacterium
TGTTCTTTCCAGTTATCCCAGCTATGATGAAAATACAAAGCAGCACCATGGTCGATCAGCCATAATTCATTATGCCGCTCATCCTGATAGTCGTATCTTTTAACCGGGTATCTCGTAGTATCAAGTCTCCCGGAAACGGCCCGAGGACCGGCCCCTGGAGTCACTGCTGTGTCTAGCCCCCTATTATTGCCGATCATGGTTCTAAGGTCAGTTTGTCGTGTTGGTTCAAGCCCGGTATTATTAATGCCAAACCGGAATGGGTATTCATTGACTTCGATCCTTTTTGGAAGCGAATTATGATTCACTGAAGTTGAAAAACTGACTACAGGTTTACCTGAACTTCCTTTTTTGCTGAAAAGCTGCACAACCCCATTTGATGCTCGGGATCCGTAGATCGCAGCAGCAGAAGGTCCGTTGATGACTTCTATTCTGTCAATATCATGCGGATTGATGTCGACAAGCCTGTTATTTCCCGTTTGATACCTGAGGTTTGGGCTTTGAGAAAGATTTACCATATTCTGGGAGCCGTTATCTATAACTACTCCGTCGAGAATATATAAAGGTTCGGAGGAGCCAAAAACAGAACCCACACCCCTGAGTTTAAGTGAGAATCCTCCGCCAGGGTCACCGCTATTCTGGGTAACCACTCCGCCCATGATCCGTCCGTTAAATACTGAACTGATATGAGCTGATGCAGTGTATTTTGTTTCCTTGCCGTTGATCGTTGAAATTGAATTTCCCAGTTTTCTTTTTGTGGTGCTGTAGATATTTCCTGTTAGTACAATTTCGTCCAGTTTCAAAAAATCTTCCTTGGGTTTAAGATCAGCTCCTGATGTGGAATCAGCCGTTCCTGGCGACTGTCCAAACGATGGTGAACAGAACATAAGTACCAGTAAGCAGGCAGTAATCAGTGTTTTACATGAGGTGGAGCTCATACAATGTTTGAGCTGGTTAAAAGCTTTACTAATGTAGGGATTTAGGTGAACTTCTTCTAACTATTCAGTTAGTTGGCGATAAACAGCCGAAGTATGTAGACAAACTGCGATATGTGATTTTTAAAAACGAAGAGCAGACTATGGTTTACACCTTCTAACTATCGGGTATATACGTAAGTTGACAAAGCGGATTGTTCTTCATGCGTGTTCGACAGCAAAGTAAAGCAGTTAGTCTGATTAAAAATGGAGTGTTGTCTTTCGTCAATTAAATGACGCCTTTCGTCTACTTTATTAAAATCCCGATTTTTCTGTAATTATTTTTAATCTGTAAAACACCAATTTATGCAATCCTCAAACACACGTGCAGGATTCCTGCATATCGCCATCTTCATGATCGCCATACTTAGCTGTAAGAAAGACCAGCCCCCACCTCCACCTGACCCTATTGAAACTCCAAAACTAACGCCTCCAGTGGCAAAGGCAGGCGCTGATGCGAAGATCTTCCTGCCCGATCAAAGACAACTTCTCCTGGATGGATCCGGGTCTTACGTTCCTAATGGGCCGGGACGTTCCCTGACCTATACTTGGAGCAAACTTTCTGGTCCGGCTGTACAATATTTTAATGTTCACCTGGCGACAGCTTCCATGGTCATTCCGGATTCCGGCACCTATAACTTTGAATTGCAGGTCAAAGATGGACAGTCCCAGGTGGCCAGGGATACAATAACCATTACCGCAGTTTGGGGACCATCGTGCAAACCCGGGACGGAAATGTTCATATCCGGATATGTGTTGGAGACTTCATTGGAGGAATCTGTTCCCCTTGATGTATCTGTTGCACAGGGGTCGGGTAAACTCGTATTTGCCGGAGGAAGAACTGAACAGGATGATGGCTGGGGAGGCTATGACATTTACTCTTCGAAGATTTATATATATGATCTGGATGGAAAAACAACCATTAAAAAGGAACTTTCAGAGGCAAGAGGAAGAATAGGTATTGCTGTTGGAACCGATGAAATATTTTTTGCAGGCGGCATCTTACTCAATCAGGTATCAGATGTGGTTGATATTTACGACCGGAGATCCGGGACGATGACTAAAAGTAATTTAAGCGTTCCCAGGTCATCCGTCAGCAGTGGAATTGCAGGGAATAAAGTATTTTTTGCAGGTGGGCGCAATAGAAATAATGAGCCTTCGGACGTTGTTGATATTTATGATATGAGTACAAAAACCTGGACTGTGGCTAAGTTATCAATGCCACGTGCTGGAATTTCGGTAGTGTCTTCAAATACAAAACTGTTTTTTGCCGGTGGGAATTTAAATCAGGAAACAGCTTCAGGCCGGGTTGATATTTACGACTTGAATACTGGGTTATGGTCCGTTGTTGATCTTCCTGAACCCCGCTCTGATATCAGCTCAGCATATGTTGGAAATACGATTGTATTTGCAGGGGGTAAAAATGCACAATTCGGTCAAAAAAGCAACCATGCAGATCTACTTGATCTTAACTCACTGGCCATTTCATCAGACTGTATTGTTGCTGAAGATTTCAATAGTATGATCTATGGTGCTAATCTGAGTTCTGCTGCGATCAACGGGCGTGATCTGTATTACCTGAACAGTAAATTATTGACTCGTTTCGAGGCAAGTTCAAAAAACTGGAGTATTTCGGTATTGCCACAAGATACGGAGTGGGTGGGATTAGCTACAAACGAGACTAAGCTTTTTGCCATTTCCGCTAACCCGGACAATAATTCAAACGGATATGTAAGTAAAATATCTATACATCGTGTGAATTTCTAAGAACGAGCCTATAAAAGCCGGACAGTCTCAATCTTCACGCTATTGCTATATTTGCAGGGATGTATACTTCCTGGGACGATACAATTGTGGCATTGGCTACTGCGCATGGGGTGAGTGCGATTGGAGTGATCCGGCTTAGCGGACCTAATGCCATCGATATTATAGACAGCATTTTCCCTTCGAAAGACCTGAAACAGGTTGCCGGTTATACCCTGCACGTGGGTTCGCTTAAGCATGAGGGTAAGGTGCTGGATGAAGTGGTGATTTCCATTTTCAAGGGGCCCAGGTCTTATACTGGGGAAGATGTAGCAGAGATCTCCTGTCATGGTTCTCCTTTCATTGAAGAAAAGATCATCAATGCCCTGGTGTCTTTGGGGGCCAGGCTGGCCAAGCCGGGGGAATTCACGCAGCGGGCTTTTTTACACGGCAAACTGGATCTTACCCAGGCGGAAGCCGTGGCCGACCTTATCGCTTCCAATACATCCGCATCGCATCAGACCGCATTGAAAAATATCAGGGGCGGTTTTTCCGAGGTATTGAAAAAACTTCGCGACCAGTTGATCACATTTTCTGCATTGATTGAACTGGAACTGGATTTTTCCCAGGAAGATGTGGAATTCGCTGATCGTACACAATTGTACCAGCTCATCAATACCATCGATGGTACCGTAAGCGAACTGATCCATTCATTCAAACTGGGCAATGTGATCAAAAATGGAGTCAAAGTGGCCATCGTTGGAAAACCGAATGCGGGGAAATCCACGCTGCTGAATAGTTTACTGAATGAGAACCGTGCTATTGTGAGTGAGATCGCGGGGACCACGCGTGATACCATTGAAGAAGTGATCAATATAGATGGCATCCTTTTCAGACTGATCGATACTGCGGGTATACGTGAGAGTAAGGATGTGATCGAAGTGATAGGTGTGGAGCGGAGCAGGGAAAAGATGAAAGAAGCGGATATCGTGGTTTATATGTTCGATGTGGAGGGAGAGACACCCGGCGAACTGGAATCTGCAGTGGTCCAACTAAGAGAGATCAATCCCAATTATTTACTGATCGGCAATAAGGCTGATGTCTCTGGCGAAGAGGCAGCGGCAATAAAGTTTGAAGGCACAGAAGCATTATATATTTCTGCTAAAACACATCATCATGTGGATGCGCTGAAAGAAAGACTAGTTGATAAAGTGTTGCAGGGCCAGGTGAATACTGAGAGCACCATCGTTACCAACGCCCGCCACTACAATGCCCTGATGCAGGTGTCAAATGCGATCAATGATGTACGTGCCGGCATGGAGAATAAAATATCGGGTGACCT
>DATGXN010000091.1:0-2567 GCA_035298945.1 Chitinophagaceae bacterium
ATCAAGGTGAAAGATCCGAGCGGAAGGGTACGTACCCTGAACGGAAGCTTATCATATAGTTTGAAGTAAGATTAACAGATCAAACAATAAGTACTGATATAGAATCGTTTATTTTGTATCGTAAACTGTAGAGAATCATGAAATTCCAATTGGCCAAATATGTTTTACTGGTAGCCGCCTTCGGTTTGGCGAGTCATGTGGCAGATGCCCAGACCCGCAAGAAAACCACCAGGTCGACCACTGCCAAGAAAACCAGCACGAAAACCACCAAATCCAATACCGCCAGTGCCAATTTGAATGCAGCGGCTGCGGACACGGTAGTTAAACCGGTAGCTAAAAAAGATCCCCTGGCTTTTGATACCGTACGCAAATCCCTGCGCAATGATGCTGCAGTGGAAAGAAACCTCGTGAAAGACAGGACTCCTCTCGCGCATGAGAACATCCGCGAAGATGATGCCTGGTATCGTGAGCGCGTATGGAGGGAGATCGATATCCGCGAGAAAATGAACCTGCCTTTCCGTTATAAAGCTGATGAGGATAATGGTAACCAACGTTTCATTATCATCCTGCTGAACGCCCTCCGTTCCGGTGAAGTGACAGCCTTCGATCCTACAGTGGACGACCGCTTCACAACTCCGATGACGCTGGATAAGATAGGTGAAATGGTAGCTGGTAAATGCGATACAACACAGATCCCTGACTACGCAAAAGATCCTAACGGTACAAAAGGTATATTCAAAGACACTGTAGTGTGTGCTGAATTCAACCCTGATGATATCGCCAAGTTCAGGATCAAGGAAGAATGGGTATTTGATAAAGAATCTTCAAGGCTCTATGCACGTATTCTCGGTATCGCTCCGCTGAAAACGTACATCGACAATGCCACCGGCGTAGTGCTGGGTGAAGCTCCACTGTTCTGGGTTTATTATCCAGACCTGAGGCCAACCCTCGCGAAGTTCGAAGTCTACAATGGTAAGAACTTCGGTGCCAGGATGAGCTGGGAGGAACTTTTCGAAAGCCGTTTCTTCTCAAGTTATATCGTGAAATCAACGATCGAGAATCCTTACGATATGTATATCAAGAGTTATGTGAAAGATGATATCCTGAGGTTGCTGGAAGGTGAGAATGTGAAGGAAAAGATATTCAACTTCGAACAGGATCTATGGTCATATTAAAATTTTAAGCATAAAAAAAGCCCCTGTACAACAGGGGCTTTTTTTATGCTTAAAATTTTAGACCATAGATCTTGTTCGAAGTTGAATGTGGGAATTTGATAAATCCCGACTTCGTCGGGACAAGTTGTGAGAATGTGGAGAATGAATGTGAGAATGTGCTTCGCCCACCGGTGCTCTGACTGAGGTGGTTATTAATGCTGATTCTTTGAATGCTTCTGTTTAAGTTTCCGGTTACAAGTCACCAGGATGCTTCTCAATATCCTTTTAATTTCAGTTACTGGCCCGAGCAGTTCTTGTGTTATCTGAGGGAACTCATTTTCCAGCAGCGAAAGCCAATAGACAGTTTCATTAGCTTCTTTATCTGCAATTTTCATTTTGTTTACAAAATCAACCATGCTCTGCGCACTGTCTGCTTCTGCTATGGAAGCTCCGATTGCTGTGCCCGACTTCTTCAATTGAAAAAATATATGCTTATAGGCGGGGGAGTCCAGGTCCTTGATCAGAGCCAGTAATTGCTTGGAAAAAGAAAGGCTTTTCTGATAGATGATATTGTTTTCCATGCATCAAATGTAGATGCAGAGTGGAGTGGGTGGGGTAGTGTAATGACGAGCGAACTGATGTATTTTCCACATTACCCACATTCATCACATTCCCACATTTCTTGTACTCTAATGAATGTGGCCCAAAAAAAAAGGGGCTAGGATGAAAATCCGGCCCCGTTTTTAAAATCCAATATCCTATGAAAAACCGAGGTAAAGATACAGTACTCATTGGTTATAACCATCAGGTATGAACGAAATTTTAATCCACTGGTCGGTTGAAAAGCACCGATTGTCGAAAATGTGGTTAACGTGGGGGAATGTAATATGAAAAAAATAATGCAGGTAGAATGAGATTCATTAAAATAACCCCAGCGTATGCAATGCTACATTTATTACACTGTCCACAACTGGCCCTGACTTGGCCCGGGTTTATAACATTGCCTACATTTTTTTAAAGTGTTCGCGAATCAGTTTTGCCTTTGCCTGGCCAACTACATTTTCCAGTTCCTCTTCACTGGCGTTTACAATATTCTTTACTGACCGGAACGTCTTCAATAATGTATCGGCTGTGTTGCTGCCAATTCCCCTGATCCCTTCGAGTTCATTTTTAAAAGTTCCCTTTGCCCTTTTTTGCCGGTGAAAGCTTATGCCAAAGCGATGTACTTCATCTCTTATATACCGGATCAGGTTCAGGCTGCTGCTTCCATATGGCAGTTTCAAAGATTCCTGGTCGTGAGCAAAAAAGATCTCTTCCACATTTTTTGCAAGCCCTACCAAAGTCATTCGTCCCTGCAGGCCCAACTCATCAATAGCTTCCAATGCCGCATTTAACTGGCCTTTGCCGCCATCA
>DATGXN010000092.1:0-9024 GCA_035298945.1 Chitinophagaceae bacterium
CCAGCCTGGGGCGCACCGTTCAAACCGAGGATCAGCACAGGAGCACTTGGACCTGCTTCCTCTTCTTTCTTGTTCCTTTCATTGAACATGGCTTTGACACGTCCATAGTGCTGTCCACTCACTACAATATCTCCCATCTTCAGGGTTCCGTTCTGTACCAGCACAGTGGCTACATAACCACGTCCTTTATCCAATGTAGCTTCCACCACTGTACCGTTGGCTTCCTTGTCAGGATTGGCTTTCAGGTTCAGCAATTCCGCTTCCAATAATATTTTTTCGAGCAACAGGTCTACGTTCAGGCCTTTTTTAGCCGACAATTCCTGGCTCTGGTATTTACCACCCCACTCTTCAACCAGCAGGTTCATACCGGCGAGTTGTTCATAGATCTTCTGTGGGTTGGCACCGTCTTTATCGATCTTGTTAACTGCGAAGATCATCGGCACACCCGCTGCCTGGGCGTGACTGATGGCCTCCTTGGTCTGAGGCATTACCGCATCGTCAGCAGCGATCACGATCACCGCGATGTCCGTGATCTTGGCACCACGCGCACGCATAGCCGTAAAGGCTTCGTGACCAGGAGTATCCAGGAAGGTGATCGACTTGCCCGATGGAAGATCCACCTGGTAAGCACCTATGTGCTGGGTGATACCACCCGCTTCACCTGCCACTACAGTTGTATTACGGATATAGTCGAGCAAAGATGTTTTACCATGGTCAACGTGACCCATGATGGTCACGATCGGTGAACGGGGATGGATATTTTCTTCTTCATCTTCATCGGCCACATCTTCCATTTCCATCTGCTTCTCCATGTCGATGAATTCCACTTCATATCCGAACTCACCGGCAACCAGTTCGATCACTTCCGCGTCAAGACGCTGGTTGATCGATACCATGATACCCAGGCTCATACATTTTCCGATCACTTCTGCAAAGCTGGCATCCATCAGTGAAGCGAGTTCACTTACGCTGATGAATTCCGTTACCTGCAGCTTGTTATCTTCTCCGGCCTCGCCCATGGATTCAGCCATCTCATCGCGTTTGGCACGGCGGTATTTGGCTTTCAGGCTCTTACCCCTGCCAGCTGAACCAGCCAGTTTAGCCTGAGTCTGCCTGATCTTTTCCTGTATCTCTTTAGAATCGATCTCTTTGGGTTCGCGTTTCTTTTCAGCCCTGAATCTTGAGGCCTGCGATGCTCTTTGCTGACCACCACCTGCTGGCCTTTGCTGGCCACCCTGGCTGCCACCGCCCTGCCCTTTGAGGGTAGGCTTGAACTGGCTTCCGCCACCACCGCCGGCAGCTGACTGCTGACCTTTTTTCTCTATTGGAATACGCTTGCGCTTACGCTTTTCGTCAAGTGCGCGGTTGGAGATCTCTTTTTCAACAGGGAGCTCTATCTTCCCAATGATCTTGGGACCTTCAAGTTCTGGTGCTTCGATCTTCATTTTATCGGGAAGCACTTCTTTCACATCTTCTTCTACTTCTTCTTCCTCCTCAATCACCGCCTCAGGAACCACAGGTTCCACCGGTTCTGGTTCCGGCTTCACTTCTTCTACTTTTTCAGCCTTGGCTTTTTTCTTTGGCCGTGTGGAAGAATCAATGGCATCCAGGTCTATCTTATCTAATATTTTAGGGCCCTCTACTACTGGCACTTCGATGATCGCTTTTTCCGGAACAACAACCTCGGGCTGAGGAGCCTCAACAATGGGTTCTTCCGGAACAACTACAACGGGTTCCGGTGTTTCCACAACCGCAACTGGTGCCGGTGTTTCTTTCTCCGCCTTCTTCTTTGTTTCCTTTTTGAACAGGATCTCCTCTTCGTCTTTCTTCTTCTTACCTTCTATGATGTTCCCTTTAGGGATCTCGATCTGATCGCTCTTCATCTTCGCAGCCTTATCCGATGAGAACTCGAGCTGGAGGGAACGATACATGTCTTCTGAAAGCTTTGACGTGGGCTTCAGATCGTCCTTATTAAATCCTTTCCCTACCAAAAAGTCTACAAGGGTGTCTTTACCGATGTTGAACTCCTTGGCAGCGGCCATTAAACGCGGTGTGTTGATCTCTGACATTTAAACCTTTATCAATTTACAATTCCGGATTCCGAATGCCGGATTCCGGATACTATCTTATTGAATCCGGAATCCGTTTTTGCGGAATCCGGAATTCTTTTACTCTTTTTCAAATTCCGCCTGGAGCACCTTCCTGACTTCCGCAATAGTCTCTTTTTCCAGGTCAGTACGCCTTTCCAACTCATCTACAGACAAGTCAAGTACGCTTCTCGCTGTATCGCAACCAATTCTTTTTAATTCATCGATCACCCATGGTTCGATCTCATCTGAGAATTCGTCGAGGTCGATATCGTACTCATCCATTTCACCCTCTGTGTCACGGTATACATCTATATTATATCCGGTCAGTTCTTCCGCGAGCTTGATATTCACACCCCTTTTACCGATAGCCAGTGATACCTGTTCAGGAGATACAAATACTTCTGCAGTTTTATTCTCCTGGTCAAGGTTCATCCTGCTGATCTTGGCGGGTGTCAATCCACGCTGGATAAGAAGCTGCACGTTATTGGTCCAGTTGATCACGTCAATGTTCTCGTTCTTCAATTCCCGCACGATGCCATGTATACGGCTACCCTTCATACCTACGCAGGCGCCCACCGGATCGATCCTATCGTCATAACTCTCCACGGCCACTTTTGCCCTTTCACCTGGTTCACGAACGATCTTACGGATCACGATCAGCCCGTCAAATATTTCAGGCACTTCAATCTCAAGCAATTTAGCAAGGAATGAAGGATGGGTGCGCGAAAGTATAATTACCGGACTGTTATTTTTCATTTCCACCTTCTTGATCACCGCCCTGATATTTTCTCCTTTTTTGAAATAATCAGAAGGGATCTGCTCAGATTTGGGAAGGATAAGTTCATTGCCGTCTTCATCGAGCAGCAACACTTCTTTCTTCCAGACCTGGTACACTTCAGCGCTGATGATCTCACCCATGCGGTCACCATATTTCTTTACCAAATGGCTTTTCTTCAGGTCACTGATACGGCTGGCCAGGGTTTGCTTGGCAGCCAGTATAGCGCGACGCCCGAAGTCCATGATGTCCACCTCTTCATAGAGATCTTCACCTACTTCAAAGTCAGGTTCAATTTTAGTGGCTTCTGAATAAGCGATCTCTGCCAGGGGATTTTCCACAGCACCGTCTTCCACAATCGTCCTTCTCCTGACGATCTCGAGATCACCTTTCTCGGTATTCACGATCACGTCGAAATTCTCATCTGAACCATATTTTTTCCTGAGTAATGTTTTAAAAACATCCTCTAACACTTTCATCAGTGTGGGGCGGTCAATGTTCTCCGCATCTTTGAATTCCTGGAAGGATTCTATTAAGTTAATACTCGCCATAGCATTGCATTTTACCTGTAAGCAGGATCGTTAAAATATAACCTGAACTTTTGTTGTTTTTATGTTATTGAATGGGATCGTGTGTAAAACCGTTTCCTTCTTCTTGTTCTTTCCTTTTGTTTCTTCCACCATGATCTGATCTTCCAGCGCTTCTTTCAGAATACCCTCGGTTTTTGTGCCGTCGAGCCTGATCACTTCCACATTTCTGCCGATATTCTTAAGGTATTGGCGGTGAAGTTTAAGGGGTTCATCCAAACCAGGAGAAGAAACTTCGAGCGAGAAATCCCCTCCGGGATAAAGCGCCTGTTCTTCGATCAGCTTATACAGCTTGCGGTTCACACCTACACATTTTTCTATGCTCACACCTTCATCCCCGTCGATGAAAACCTTGATGTTGTTTGTTGGCTTGATCCTGATATCCACCAGGAAATAACTTTCATCCCCTTCAAGGATCCCGTTGACGAGACTCCCCAGCTTTGCAATTTGCAGTTCGTTATTCATGTCCGGTAAAAACAGAAGGGAACGTCACCCGTTCCCTTCTTTCGATCTATTTCCGCTGCAAATATACAGTAGAAATGAGTGCACTCCAAAAATTTTCATGAGTGTTCCAGCCTCCGCTGGCAGGTTGCAGGTTCCGGGTTGCAGGTTGCAGGTTCCAGGTGGCAGGTTCCAGGATTAATTGCTAGCCTGCAACCTGCAACCTGCCACCTGCCACCTGCAACCTGCAACCTGACCACTATCAGTCCCCTTACCCGTTCCCCTGCCGCAAAAATTGAGTACCTTAGAAATAATAAAAGTCATATGGGCAGCGATAAGAATTTTTCAGGTTTTTATTCCGAAAACAAAGCACTGCTTAAAGAATATATCGACCTCCGGCTGAAACTTGTGAAACTCCAGGGTATAAAGATCATTTCCCGGTCATTAAGCCTGGTCATGGTCATTTTCATGGTGATCTGCATGATCCTGTTCACCATGCTTTTCCTGGGTATGAGCTTTGCCTGGTGGCTGACCGACCTCACAAACAGCGCTACCATTGGCTTTGCGGGCGCCGCTGGGCTGTTCTTTATCCTGTTATTGGTATTCATCGTATTCAGGAAACCCCTGTTCCAAAACCCGCTGATCCGGTATTTCATCCAGGAAACTTCAAAGGATCTGCATCAAAACGAAGACTAAATGGGAAAGATCAAAAACCTTCATACACTGGACCTGGAGATGGAGAAAATGAAGCTCCGGCTGGATCATATTGAGAAAAAGCTGGATGATAACGTCTCAGACCTGCGCGAAAATGTGGGCATGATGGCCTTCAACTCCATTGTTGGACAGGAAAGAAAGGAAAAACTGCACCATTTCTGGGCACGAATGGCCGAAAAACTCATGGATAATCCCCGTTTGCAGAATAATATCGGGAAATGGGTGGACAAGATCGCCGATAAACTGGCGGATAAAATAGAGCCTCCGGTGGATGATGAGCGGGAAGAATAGTTACAGTAAGCAGTGAGCAGTGAGCAGTGAGCAGTGAGCAGTAACTCAAACGGCTCACTGCTTACTGCTTACCGCTCACTGCTTTTCTTTTATTTCCTCAAACTCAATATACTCCCCAATTCCATTGGTCACATTCTCGGGTTTCTGGCTTTGCTGCTGGTTTTGCTGCTGCTGTTGTTCCATGGTCTCCCGCGCCTGGTTGAATTGCTTTCGTATACGGCGGGTAGTGGTCACAACAGGAATAATGAAGTCGAATACCAGTTTATACAGTATATATATAAGGAAGGCGTAAAATATGAACCGAAGCATCATAGCCAGACAAAATTACGAATAACCCCAAAAAACTACTGTTAATTCCGGATTCCGAATTCCGGATTATGTATTATTCGGAATCCGCAATCCGGAATTCGGAATTAATACGTAAACCCTAGCCTCTTCAAACCAGTCTGTATTTCAGGACAGCTCATAAAAAGATTCCAGCATAAGCCGGTTCGGTAATTCTCGATCATTACAATAATGGGACCCTGATCAATAGCCAGGTAAGATTCCGCCACCCATCCTTTGGTTTCATTAAAAGCATCTTTGAAGCCATATTCTCCAAAAAGCCTGGGGCCCATATCATAATAGAAATACTTCAAAGCCTGCATGGAATATTCAGGCGTATATGGAAAAGCAGAAAGTGCCGCGGTAGGTGATATCACTCCCAGATCATTGTCCGGCGAGTGTGCATTATACCCTTCATAACTGTCGCTGGCCGTAAGGCCCCAGCTATTGGGACCATAGCCCTTATATCCCTTCGGATTTCTCACACAGTGTTCCCTGTTGATCAGGGTATGATTTCGGTTTTGCTCCCAGTAATTGGCATAACTATCTTTCAGTTTACGCGGGTCAAGGCCCATGAAAGAATATTGGGAGAAGAATAATGGACCTCCGTAATCAAATCCCAGCGGGAGTTTGATCCCGTAAAACTCCTTGCCATTCATAAAATGATTGCTGTTTGCCCAGCATTTGTGATAGACCGATGCAGGGATGGGATACCGTGGCGAGGATGCTGCCAGCACATAAGTGATCAGGCATTCGTTCCAGCCCCTGAGTTCAAAATTCATCGCCCAATCATGATTCGGACTCCAGTGCCAGTAAAAAAGATCCAGGCCACCCCTTGTATGCCAGTTCCACTCGGCTTCTTCCCATAACCAATTGATCCGGTTCCGGAGTTCGTTTTCTTTGGGATTATTTTGGGAAAAATACTGGCGCGCCGTAAGCAGGCCCATGAACAGGTAGGAAGATTCTACCGCGTCACCACCATCATCCTTTCGGGAGAAAGGAATTGTTTTTCCGGTTTCCCCATTCAGCCAATGCGGAAATATCCCATGGTAGTGATCGGCTTTCGATAAAAACCTGACCATCTTCAACATCCTGTCCACCGCCTCTTCGCGGCTTACCCATTTTCTTTCAGTGGCCACAACAATAGCCATGATGCCGAAGCCCGACCCGCCCGTAGTCACTACTTCATGCCCATACCCAAAAGTCACATTAGATCTTTCACGCGAAAGTCCACTGACCGGATGCCCAAATTCCCAGAAATACCGGAAAGTCTGCTTTTGAACGATCTCCAGCAACTGTTCATCGGAAACTTTTTTGGGCTGCTGCGAAACTCCGGCAAGTGTCAGGAAAAGGAAAACTGAATACAGGAAAATGAAACGCATTCGTGAATTTATCAAATTATGCACGTGAAACCGATTTGCTAAAAAAGACATATTTTAAATCCCAAACCCCTAAGGATGTCTAAAAAGAAAAATAAGATCTCCCAAACAGTTGCACCCCAGGAAACACCAAAACCTACCCGCCCTGATACTGCCAACATATTTTCTTTGCCTTTCTTTTTAACCGTACTTACCCTGCTGACAGAATGGATACCCGAAGGCGATGCTGGGGATCCCATGTTCAACCAATGGCTTTACCTTTCTATAATAACTGCAATCACGTCGTTGACCATCTTCTTCAGCAATGACATCAAAATAAAAGAAGCATTTAACCAGGTTTTCAGAAGAGCTTTCAACTTGGTCTATTTGTTATTCATCAGCCTTGCGATCATCTCTTCCCTCTGGGCGTATAACAGCGGCGAAAGTTATGCTACACTTCCCTTGATGCTGGTGACTTTATTCCAATATTTCAATCTCGCGTTGCTGCTCTATGGCAGAAAAGATCTTTTCATGCCGGTGGCATATGCCATGGGTACTGCATTGTTCTTCCAGACCCTATATACTACCGTCACCATGATACAACAGATCGGCACAGCCCGTATCGACAGGATAGTGATGCTGCTTACATTGTACGCGGGTAATAAGAACTGCCTGGCAGCCAGTATGATGATCAAGGCGCCATTCCTGTTTGCATTGATCCATCAGGGTAATCGATGGGTAAAAGTTTTTGCTGCATCCATATTTACCCTACTTACTTTTTCAGTGATCATTCTTAGTTCAAGAGAATCTTTGATCAATCTCATCCTGCAATCCATCCTCTTCCTGGTATTCATATTATTCACTGCTTTTTCTGATAAGAAGATGAATACTGTGCCGGTATCCCTTGCCTTCCTCCTGCTTCCTCTGGGTGCAGGATACCTGGGATCAGCAGCTGCGATCAAAGAAGCCAAAAAGTTCAGTTCAGAAAAAGAGTTGACCAGTGATGCACTTGCCCGTTTGTCCACCATTGGGCTGGACCGGGAATCTTCAAGCTATAGGATTGATCAATGGAAAAATGCAGCGGGCTATATGATGGCTCACCCACTAACAGGAGCCGGCATCGGTAACTGGAAGATCATGTCGTTGCCCAACGAAAAATATAGCCTGAATTTTATTTCTTCCAAACACGCCCACAACGATTTTTTACAAATGGGTGCTGAATTGGGAATCCCAGGCCTGGTACTTTATCTCGCATTATATATACTGCTGGCAGTTGCAGGCTTCAATCTGATGTTCAGGCAGCCCGATAAAAATGTCCGGGATATCGCTTTCTTCCTGGTTGCAACTATTGCAGCATATAGTATTGACGCGCTTTTACAGTTTCCGCAGGAGAGACCTGTAGTACAGGTACTGTTTATGATCTCGGCAGCCTTCCTGATTAGCCTGTATGCGGCCCACTTCCCTTTGACCGGAACGTCGAAGCTCACACCAAAGATCGCCATGGCATCTTTACTGATATTTCTGGCGCCTTGCATTTGGGCGTTGAATCGCATGCAGGAATCGGCCAAAGTGCAGATGGTTTACCTGGCTGATTTTGTAAAAGACAAACCCACCAGCCAGTGGTTTGCGCAAGATGATCCTTTCCCGGCCTGGCCAGACCTCGCGATGACAGTTGTACCTGTTGACCTCATCAAATCCAGGTACGCCATTGAAGCAAAAAACTTCGACGAAGCAAAACGACTGCTGGCTAGCGCAAAAAAAGCAAATCCCAATACGCCTATTCATTATTTCATGGAAGCGCTGATGTACAAACGAATGGGATCAGTAGACAGCACCATCAGTCTGTCATTGAAATCCATTGAATACCGCCCCAGGATCCCCAACAACTACCAGATGCTGGCCCAGGGATGGCTGATGACCAATGATACTGGTGTGATCAACCGATCCTATCGTGCCGCTAAAACTGTCAGTCAGGATGAACTGTTGGAAGCTTTATATTTCAAACGTTGTAAAGAACTTCCTGAAATGGCTTCATTTCTTCCCGGCATGGCAAAACAGGCGTCAGAGAACAGGAAGATTGAAAATGAACTCAATATTAACCTGGAGCTGGCCACCTATTATTTTGAAAGAAAAAGTTATGATTCGGCTTTCATGTTCTGTGAACGGGCCACGAAAAAGTTCCCGAAGAATGGCACCCTATGGCAGAATATGGGTTTGATCCGGTATACCCAGGCTCGCTATGCAGAAGCCATTCCCTATTTCGACAAGGTGCTTGCATTGACTGTCAAATCAACAGGCTTCCCCGAATTGCTCAAGGGGAGATGCCTGCAGAATCTCAACAGGCTGCCCGAAGCCTGTCAATGGTTCCAGCAAGCTTCCAGTGCGGGCAACCAGGAAGCAGCGCAGCTGTATAATGCGAATTGCGCACCGCAGTAGCAGACTGC
>DATGXN010000093.1:0-12593 GCA_035298945.1 Chitinophagaceae bacterium
AAATCCAACCTGGCTCAGTTCACGCAAATGTTGCAGGGGCAGAAAGATCTGAATACTGTGACCCGGAGGATATTGTCTGAGTTGGCACAAGTGGTGAATGCCCAGAAAGGGATGTTCTATATCCTGGAACAGAACGAGAGCTCCGCAACAAAAAAACTGAAATTGTTTTCTGCTTACGCCTTTGGGGAAGAACATCATCTCTCCAGGGAGTTTGCACTGGGGCAGGGTCTTGTAGGTCAGTGTGCAGTTGAAAAAGAAAGGATATTGTTGACCAACGTGCCTTCAGATTATATCAAGATCAGTTCTGGTTTGGGGCATGCTTCTCCGGTCAACCTGATCGTACTGCCAGTTTTGTTTGAAACAGAGATCAAGGCTGTGATTGAACTGGCTTCGTTTGACACATTCAGTGAAACACACCTGGATTTTTTGAGTCAACTGACGGAAAGTATCGGTATCGTGTTGAATACCATTGAAGCAAATTCAAGAACAGAGGATTTGCTCGCGCAGTCGCAATCCCTGGCGGATGAGTTGAGGAGAACGAACGAAGAATTGAAAGACAAGGCTCACCTGATGGTCAAGCAGAAGGAAGAAGTGGAAGCCAAGAACAAAGAGGTTGAGGAGGCCAGGCGATCATTGGAGGAGAAAGCGGAACAATTACAGCTCACTTCAAAATACAAATCGGAGTTCCTCGCCAATATGTCGCATGAACTTCGCACACCACTGAACTCATTGCTGATCCTTGCTCAGCAGTTATATGAGAACAATGAAGGCAACCTCAACGATAAGCAGGTTCGTTATGCCAAAACAATACACAGCTGCGGAGATGACCTGATCCAGCTGATCAACGACATACTCGATCTTTCCAAGATCGAATCCGGTTATATTTCAACAGATTTCGTCACACTCCGGTTTGAAGAGATCGTTGGATTTGTTGAAACAACATTCAAACATATTTCGGAAAGCAAGAATCTTCGTTTCAGTATTGAGATGGATGAGAAGCTGCCAGAAAGTCTTCAGACCGATATACAGCGCCTTAACCAGATCCTTAAAAACCTCCTTTCCAATGCATTTAAATTCACAGAGAAAGGAGAGGTGAAACTGAAGATCCATGAGACGCACAGAAACTGGAGTGAGAATCATTCAGGTTTAAACAAAGCCGAGCGTGTAGTGGCATTTGAGATCAGGGATACGGGTATAGGCATATCAAAAGATAAGCAGAATATCATCTTCGAAGCTTTCCAACAGGCCGAAGGTTCAACCAGCAGAAAATATGGAGGGACAGGTTTGGGATTATCTATAAGCCGTGGCCTGGCAGATCTGTTGGGTGGATCTATTGAACTCGAAAGTGAAGTGGGAGCAGGAAGTACATTTACGCTATACCTCCCGATAGACCACCACCCTGTAGCGGTCAAGAAAGAAAAACCGGCAGCCCCCAAGTTCAGTGATTTTAAAATTTCAATGGATCTTGATGAGATAGCGATACAGTCGGCACCAGCCAAAAAGCTGGCAGAGCAAATGGATCTGAATGCGCTCAATGAAATCATCAATGAGGCGGGTGATGATAGGAACAATATCTTGAACACAGACAGCTTCATCCTGGTAGTTGATGATGATATCCGGTTTGGAAAGATCATGATGGAACGTGCCCATGAAATGGGATTGAAAGTTGTTGTGGCTACCAATTTTGGGCAGGTCTTTGAACTGATCACCAAATACATTCCTATTGCTATTACACTGGATGTTAAACTGCCCCATGCAAGTGGTTGGCGCATACTTGACCTTTTAAAAAATGATATCAATTTCAGGCATATTCCAGTGCACCTGATCTCAGGCGAAGAAAACCGCCAGCTTGCCATGCAAAGAGGGGCCAGGAGTTTTCACCTGAAACCGTTGAATACGGAAGCACTCAATCTGTTGTTCAACGATATTGTGAATTATCATTCCCGGAATGTCAGGAAGCTGCTGATCATTGAAGACAATGAATTGGTTTCATCTCAGATCGCGGAGACGTTGGAGATCGAGGGCCTTACACTGGTTGAGGTTGCAGCCACAGGAAAAGAGGCGCTGCAACTGATCAGCAATAACAGCTACGATTGCATTGTGGTAGATTATATTCTGCCGGATATTGAAGGGCTTGATCTGATCACAGAGATCAGGACAGTGAAAAAAGATAAGATGACTCCGGTGGTGATCTATTCCTCCCGTGACTTCAGTGTAAAGGAGAAAACACAGCTTAAACAGTTTTCAAACAAGATCCTGTTGAAAAATGTCAGTTCACTGGATATGTTGCTGGAGGAGATCGTGATGGTGCTTCACCTGAACCATAATGACCTTCCCGCTGAAAAGCGTAAATCGATAGAAAACCTTCGTTCCAATAAAGATGTGTTGACCAATAAGAAAGTCCTGGTTGTGGACGATGACGTTCGAAATCTGTTTGCGCTGACTACCGCTTTCGAAAAATACCATATCAATACCATTACTGCTGAGAGTGGGCGTGAGGCGATGAACATCCTGAGTGAGAATGCTGAAATTGACATGGTATTGATGGACATCATGATGCCGGAGATGGACGGGTATGAAACCACCCAGAAGATCAGGCGAGAACATAAAAACAGTGGCCTGCCAATCATTGCGGTTACGGCGAAAGCCATGAAAGGTGATCGTGAGAAATGTATTGAAGCCGGTGCATCAGATTATATAACCAAGCCCTTGAAGATCGATCAGCTGCTTTCTCTGATGAGGATATGGCTATACAAATGATCTTTAAGTTTTAAAAGTCTGAAGATTGGAAAAGCAGCGGAAAGATATCGGGATCCTGGTAGTAGATGATCGGGAAGACAACCTCTTTTCGATTGAAACTATCCTGGAAAAGGACAACTACAGAATTACTACAGCGAATTCTGGGAGGGCCGCGTTGAAGATCCTGCTAAAGCAGCAAGACTTTTCTCTCATCCTGATGGATGTGCAGATGCCTGATCTTAATGGCCTGGAGACTGCAAACTTGATTTACCAGCGGGAGAAGTTCAGGAGCATTCCAATTATTTTTATCACGGCGCAAGACCATAACGATGACTTTGTATTCAAGGGTTACGAGATGGGAGGCGTGGATTATATTTATAAACCGATCAATCCGGAACTGTTAAGGATCAAAGTTGGAATATTCATTGAACTGTTCACCAAGAATCTTCAGTTGGTCCAACATGAGAAAAAACTCATTGAAGTCAACAATAGCTTACAAAATGAAATAGAAGAACGAAAGGTTTCTGAAAATAAGATCAGGGTATTGAACCAACAACTGGTCAGTAAGAATGAAAATCTCCGGATGATCAATGAAGAACTGGAGCGTTTCGCTTATGTCGCTTCTCACGATCTGCAGGAACCCCTCAGGAAGATCAAGTTTTTCAGTGACAAGATCATTTCCAATCAGAATTCAGAAGGAGAAGTGGACAGGTACTCCAGAAAGATCATTGATTCCTCCAACAGGATGCAATTGCTCATCAACGATCTTCTTCGGTTTTCAAAACATAGTTTTCAGACTGAGGACATGGTGGAAACGGACCTTAATAAGGTGATTGATGATGTGCTGGTTGAATTGGACATCCTGATTGTGGAATCAGGCGCAAGTTTGGAAGTAGACAGGCTGCCCTCCATATGCGCCATTCCAAGTATGATAAGCCAGCTATTTTATAACCTGGTCAGCAATGCCATCAAGTTCAGGAAAAAAGATGTGCCGTTAGTAGTCAGGATCCGGACTGAGGCCAATGTAGTGATCGAAGGCTTCCCCCAAAAAGAAGATACAGTTTACCACAGTATCACAGTTTCAGACAACGGGATCGGGTTTGATCCGGTGTTCGCTGACGATATTTTTAAGGTCTTTAAAAGGCTTCACAGCTATCATGAATACCATGGAAGCGGTGTAGGCCTGTCGATTTGTAAAAAGATAGTTGAAAATCATAATGGATTCATTTCTGCCAAAGGCCAGATGGGTCAGGGCTCTGAGTTTACAGTTATATTACCTGAGCGATAGATCCTGGGCTTCCTGGATCTTTTTATACTATCACAGTTGTACTGCTTTCACGAGCTTGAATAGAAAACATAAAAAGGGTAGATTTGGTGAATAACCGGCGACCTTCCCAAACCCCTCTATACAGGAAGACCTGCCCAACTGGATAAGGTATGAATAATGACTTTTTATTTGAAGGCAGCCTTTATGGCAAAGTCCTGAATAAGATCGGTTTCGGCGGGCAGACCATGAAAATACAAGTTGCCCGTGTATTGTTCTTTCTTGCTATTTGCTGGGTTCCGCTGGTTGTGCTCACTTTACTTGAACATAGTTTCTGGACGGGCAGTGCGAAAAATTCCTTTATTACAAATTTTGACACCCAGGCAAGATTTCTGATATCCATGCCGATACTCATTTTGGCAGAGCGTATCATCAGTCCTAAACTCGCGCTTACACTGAATCAGTTTATCAGTTCCGGGATAGTGCCGAAAGAAGAAGTGAGCAGTTTCCGAAAGATCATTGAAACTAAAACTGCATTCCTGCGATCGGTGAAAACAGACCTGGTTCTTTTATTGATCTGTTATGTACAGGTGATCATTGTGATCTTCTGGGAAAGAGACTATACCAGCATGTTGAGTTGGCAAACCCATACTGTGGATGGTGCTACCAGGCTGAATATGGCCGGCATCTGGAATGCGGCGATCAGTCGTCCCCTCATGGTTTTTCTTTTTTATCGTTGGCTGCTCCGCATCATTGTCTGGAGCCTGATCCTTCGGAAAATTTCATCACTGAATCTGGACCTGTTTGCGATCCACCCTGACCAGGTAGGAGGATTAGGATTTCTTGGGTATTCGATCAGGAATTTTTCTCCCATTGCTTTTGCCATTTCTGCTACTGTGGCAGGCAATATGGCCGATTTCATCAACTCCGGAGGTACCCATCTTGCCAACCTTAGAATGCCAACCGGCGGATACCTGATTTTCATTGTAGTACTGTTTACACTTCCCCTGATGTCGTTTTCAGCGAAATTGATGGATACCAGGGAAAAGAATATCCTGGAGATCTACAATTATGCCAATGGCATGTATCGCGAACTTCGGAAAAAACTATCCAAAGGGTATGAAAATGTAAATGCCGACGATCTCAGGCAGCAGGATTTTTCTACCATTGCCGATATGAACGATTCGGTCAAGGGTGCATTGAGTATGAAATTTTTTCCATTCACCATCAGGGATCTTATTCCATTGCTGGTATCGGCAGCCATCCCATTTCTGTTTGTAGCTATGATGGAAGTGCCGCTTTCGGAAATTCTCAAAAAGCTGTTAAGCCTGGTTGCGTAAGATCTAGGGTTTATCATCTTCTTCTTCGGGAGCAGGCCGTTCAGGGTTGTGCAATACCATTTGAGGATAAGGTATTTCAATCTTGTTTTCTGTGAATGCTGCCTTGACTTTTGTCATGACATCACTTCTGACCTGGATCCAGTTATCCCTGTTATCTACCCAGAATAATATCCTCAGATCGATGGAACTTGCACTGAAATTGTTGACCAACACCAATGGTACCGGGTACAGTAATATTCTCCGGTCTTCGGCCATGATATCCATGATCAGTTTGGAGGTTTTCGGGATGTCAGAACCATAATCCACACCAACCAGCACTTCAACACGGCGGGATGTGGTATTGAGGGTCCAGTTAACCAGGTGTTGGTTCAGCAGGTCTCCATTAGGGATAACAACTTCCGAGCCTTCAAATGTTGTGATCACACTGCTCCGGAAACCTATCGATTTCATGGTGCCGGATCTGCCACCGATCTCCACTACATCGCCTACATTGAGTGGTTTTTCAAATGCGATGATCAGTCCGCTTACCAGGTTGTTGACCAGGTTCTGCAATCCAAATCCTATACCCACACTGAGTGCGCCAAAAACAATGGCCACTTTGTCCATCGCGATACCTGTTGCCGCAAAAGCCAGGAAAATACCAAAGGTGATGATCGCTATACGGATCAACAGCATCCAGCTTCCGATCTTTTTTCTTTTTCCATCTTCTGTAACCGTTGCATCGTCCGCAAAATAGGAGACCAGTTTGGATACCATCCCGGCGAGCAGGATGATGAATATGAAAAGTAAAATATTTCCCAGGCTGAATTCATATTTTCCAATTGTCCTGTCCGTTATAAAAAATTCTATAATAGGGTCTGTGATCTGTTTGTAAACATAAAAATTCCGGCCAATCAGGATGAACCAACCCAGGCCTAAAACATAATACAATACACGGGGCACTTCTGACTCCATCCTGGAAAAGTCCAGGTGATATCTTTTCTTCCTGTCGCTACGGTATGCTTCAGCACTCAGTTTGAACAACTCGTGCAACAGGGTAATGGTCCAGAGTAGTTCAATGCCCACCACCAGATTGAAATATCCTGAAGTGAGCAGGGACTTGCTCAGGTTGTATGCGCCCAGGATATTAGCTAGAATTGAAACGGCTTCCATGATCACGAACAGCCATAAAAAGATCACCAGTTTCTTTTCTATCAGCTCAGATCGTTGTTTTGACAAAAGGAAGTTCAACCCTCCGGCGAGCCCGGTAAGGCCAAGCAACAACATGCCCCATCTTTCCGGCATGGATGGTTGAAGAATGATATTGAAGAAGCATGCAAACAGGAAATGACCAATAACCAGTAACCAGAACTTCCGCCAATGTACTGTTATGAAATTCCAAAGAATAGCCGTGAGGCAGAAACTTGAGATCGCCCACAGTCCTGCATAAAATGCAAATGGGGGACTGGGAAAAATGAACTGGCCGATGGATATAGTGATCACAATGGCAGTAGCTACAGGATGCTCCAGGGTGAGGTGTTTTTCCAGCTTTTCCTCATTCCCCATTGCGGAAAGGATATTTTTTCTGAGTGATCTCAGGTAACTGGCAAGTATGATGAAGATCACCAGCAGAAAAAAGATCTTCCCCGCATGATTCTTCACATAGAAGTTGAAAACCAGTATCGCTTTTTCAAATGAGAATGTGATGATCTCTTTCAGGGGCCGTGTATTCTCCGGTTTCTCCCATAAAAAAACCAGTTCCTGGCTGAATGTATTTTCTGATAACCCTTTATGGAAACTCTCAATGTCTTCAATTCTTGACTGGATGTCGCCCGATAATATCTCTGCTTTGTTGTCAAGGGCCCTCATCTTCCTGATGGTGTTGTTCAACAACGAATCTGTTCCACCGATCTCTTTTTGAAAATTAACCAGGCGCTGGAGATAATCTTTTACTTCCGTTGTATCCAGTGGCAGAAAGAAAAGCACGCTGTCACTGGCCAGTGAATCGATGGTACGTCTGAATTCGTCCAGATCAGCCATATATCGGTTGATCTCCTTCTCCCTGATCAAATTCCTATCCGCCAGTTCAGTAAGTAAGATGGAAGATGTTGATATATTCCTGGCAGTTTGTATGGTGCCCTGGTTGATAAAAATTCCATCTCCGGCGGTCTGTATCTTTTGTTCTGTCTGGTTGAGTTCTCTTTCTATGCGCGTAGTATCTACGCCCCTCTTCAGGTAGTCGCGGGTACGCTGAAAAACGGCCCTCAGGTTGGCGAGTAATTGAGATTGTTTGCTCGATGCAATTTGTTCCTTGTATTTTTCGCGGAGTTTCTGGTTTGCGATCACCGCACCTTTTTCCAGCCGTCCACGGTAAATGGAATCTTTAATAAGTTTTGTCGAGTCGTTTATAGGTTGGTGCAAACTGTCTTGCGCAATGGCCGGGGCATTTGTAAGAAGGAGAAATAAGATCAGGATGCTTGATATCCTCATATGACTGCTGTGTTTGACCGGTGTTAAATTATATCATTTCCGGGTGGACCCCAAAAATAGCCCATCAACTAACCGCAGACCATGATAAGGGTCAGTGATCATTCATATGTCTAAAAACACCTTTTGTCGAATATTTTAACCTCAAGTCACTTGTTTTTGGTAGTTTTTCCAAATGAAGTCATTAGGGGTACTGCTTTACTGCATTCTATCGTCGATCGTGGCAGAAGCATCATCGGGTACCGATACCACTGGCAGGCATGGTTTTTTCTATCGCGGAACAGAATTCACCAAAATTTTCACCGTTCAGAGCGGTACTCCCTTCCTGAACGCCGAAGGACCCGCGTTAGGGTGGGTGGTCTATTACGGCGCCAGGTACGATAGTGTAATGATTCAATATGATATTGAAGATGATCAGTTGGTATCTCATGATATCACCGGCGCGATCCGGATGCAACTGGTGAAAGAAAAAATATCGGCCTTTGGTTTTTCAGGAAGAGAATTTGTAAGACTTCCAGGGTCCGATATGTTCTTTGAACGGATCTACCATGATCACCATGATGTACTGGCCCGGTGGCAGAAAGTATTGACCAGAACCGGCACAGAAGAAAGCAGGTATAGGTTATATAAGATGATTTTCATCAGCAACGGGAAAGAAGTTGTTGAAGTCCAGAATAACAGTGACCTGGTGCGATATTTTGGCAAGAATGGTAAACAGGTGAAAGAGTACTTGCGGAACGAAGGTCTCTCGATGAAAAAAGATCCCGAAAAAACAACATCGGCAGTGATAAGATATGCTGATCAAATTGGATTGCATGAACAGTAAGCTCCTCATCATTTTATGTTCATGCTTTTTGTCATTTGCGGGCTATGCCCAACAAAAAACAAATGCATTCGACAGCCTGGTGCAGGTGATCGAGAAAAGAACTGAATACAGGTTTTATTACGACAGGCACCTGACGTTGAACCTGGAGGTGGATTCCACATTCGATCCCCTGCAGGTGGAATCTGTTTTGAAAGAAATATTGAAAGGAACCGGACTAAGTTTTTCCATAGACGAAAAGAAAAGGGTTTTTATCAGCCAGGGCCCGCCGCTACTCACTTCGATCCCTAAAAATTATTTCAGGTTACCGGATGCGGCAGCTCCCCCCGAGGTGGTTTACGAACCTATTGTAAAAAAGGAAACGGAAGCTGCATTAGAAAATCGTTTGATCCCCATAGGGGCAAAAACCAATGGGACTGCATTTATTTTATCGGGATATGTCAGGGATGCCAGGAACGGAGAACCATTGGGTTCTGCATCAATAGTGGTGGAAGATCTTCGCATCGGCGTGGCGTCTGATGCTTTTGGATTTTATTCCATCACCGTACCCAAAGGGAGGCATTCTGTCAAGATAAGCAGTTTGGGAATGAAGGATGCACGGAGGCAGCTAGATGTCAGGGGCCCTGGCAAACTGGATATAGAAATGAAGGAAGATGTGACCAGCCTTAAAGCCGCAGTGATCGTTGCCAGCAAGCAATCTTCGGTTCGGGGAATGCAGATGGGTGTGGAGCGGCTGAATATAAAAACTATCCGTCAGATCCCTGCTGTGTTTGGAGAAACGGATATCATGCGATCCCTGCTTACCCTGCCTGGCGTTACTTCTGTAGGAGAGGGCACAGCGGGTTATAATGTTCGTGGTGGCGCTGCAGACCAGAATCTTGTGTTGTTGAATGATATGACCTTATACAATCCAACCCATTTATTTGGATTCTTTTCTGCAGTAGATGCTGAGGTGGTCAGGGGCGTGGAGCTCTATAAAAGTGCGATCCCTGAAAAATATGGAGGACGTATCTCTTCTGTACTGGATGTTTCAACCCGGGACGGTAACAGCAAGAATTTTACCGGTACTGCAGGCATTGGCCCCCTGACTAGCAAACTCACATTGGAAGGTCCCATTTCAGATAAAACAACCGTATTATTTGGAGGCCGGGTGACTTATTCTGACTGGCTGCTTAAACAGATCGATGACCCTTCGTTCCGGAACAGCCAGGCTTCGTTTTACGATATGATGTTGCAGGTTTCCCATACCTTCTCTGAAAAAGACAGGATCTATCTGTCGGCTTATACCAGTAACGATAAGTTCAGGCTCAATGATGACTCAACTTATTCTTACAATAACAGGAATATCAGTTTGAAATGGAAACACAATTTCAGTAATAAACTTTCGCTGGTACTCACAGGAGGACTTGATCAGTACAAATACAAAGTAGAAGGGCAGAATAATCCTGTTGATGCATTCAAACTTGACTTTGGGGTAAAGCAGGCCAATGTGAAGGCCGACATGAGTTATAATCCTGACAACCGCAATGCTTTCAGCTTTGGCATTCATCATATCAATTATGATCTTGATCCCGGGAAGCTTGAACCTGCTGATGAAAATTCCCTGGTGGTTCCCAAAAAAATGGATCCTGAACAGGGTACAGAAACGGCTTTATATTTAGGCGATCAATATAAGATCAGTGATAAACTATCCCTGCAGGGAGGACTTCGATACAGTTTGTTCAGAAATCTGGGTCCCGGGAAGGTCTACACTTATGCGCCCGGACTTCCAAGAGATGAAACTACCATTGTTGATTCCACTACTTACGGGAAAGGTGATCTGATCCAGCAATATTCTGGACCGGAGATCAGGGTATCGGCAAGGTATCTTCTGAATGCGAAATCGTCTTTCAAATTATCTTATAATACGCTGAGGCAGTATATCCATATGCTGACCAATACAACCGCGATCTCTCCAACAGATATTTGGAAACTCAGCGATCAGTTTGTTCAACCGCTTACCGGCCAACAGTTTTCTGCAGGCTATTATACCCGGTTTGGTAAAAAAGAAATCGAATTCTCCGTGGAAGCCTATTATAAGCTGATGCATAATTACCTGGACTACAAAAGCGGGGCCCAGCTTATCCTGAATGAAAATATTGAACAGGATATTATTGCCACCAGGGGTAAGGCCTATGGAGTTGAGGTGTTGATGAAAAAGACCAGCGGGAAATTAACTGGCTGGCTGAGTTATACTTATTCCAGAACCTTTCTTAAAGTGGATGATCCTGTGGCCGGCGAAACTATCAACGGTGGCGAATATTATCCTGCTAATTTTGACAAACCCCATATTGCCAGTTTTGTGGGCAATTACAGGTTCACGCAGCGATTCAGTGTGTCCCTTACTTCTATATACAGCACCGGGAGACCCCTGACCATGCCCGTTGGCACATTCAATATGGGAGGCGCGCAAAGGGTATTGTATTCTGACAGGAATGAATTCCGGATACCCGATTTTTTCCGGACAGATTTTTCCATGACGCTGGAAGGAAGTCATAACGTAAGACAAAAACTGCATACATCATGGACTGTAGGGGTATATAATCTGACCGGAAGAGATAATCCTTATTCTGTTTATTTCATACTTGAGGATGGTAAGATCAATGGGTACCAGTTGTCAGTATTTGCAGTTCCTATTCCATTTATTTCATTCAATCTGAGATTCCAGTGAGAAAGATCCTGATCATATTATTTGTGTTTATGGTGCTGCTGAACTGCAGGAAACCCTATTCACCGCCGGCTTCAGAGGTGAGCAATACCACGCTGGTGGTGGAAGGAATGATAGCAGTGGGCGACAGTGCCGAGAACAGGTTTTTACTGAGCCGGCTCAAGCCCCTGGACGACACTACGCTCAATGATCCTGAAGAACGGGCCCAGGTGATCATTGAATCTGCTGCGGGAGGAAGATGGGCGTTGCCGGAGATCAGCCCGGGTACCTATCGTGCCATAAATAATATCCCCGTGAATTCTAACTACCGGTTAAGGATAACCGCAACCAATGGGAAAACCTATGAGACGCCATTTATGCAGCCGGTCAATACACCTCCTATAGACAGCCTGACCTGGGATGAGCCGTATGATATCAATGTGTATGTGCATGCGTTCGATCCATCCAACACAACTAAGTATTACCGATGGGAGTATGCTGAAACCTGGGAGTATCGTTCTTTTTACGAAGCTTTTTTAAAATTTGATGGCAACTTTTTTCTATACCGGCAACCGGATGAAATGGTTTATTCCTGTTACCGGTATGCGTTTTCAAATACCATCATACTGAACAATACCACTGCACTGGCGGAGGACAGAATCAGTTATCAATTGTTGAAGAACATACCGAATGGTGATGAGCGGGTATCACAGCGATACAGTATCCTGGTGAAGCAATATGGTTTGACTAAAGAAGCCTATGAATTCTGGAATATCCTGAAGAAAAATACAGAGCTGACTGGGTCACTGTTCGATCCGCAGCCTTCGCAACTCCCGGGAAATCTGGTTTGTGTAACCACACCCGGGGAGAAAGTGATCGGCTATGTGTGTGCAGGAAAACAGCAACTGAAAAGGCTATTCATCAGGAGGGGTGATCTCACCATCAACTGGCCAAAAGAAGATGAATCAGCTTTTTGTGTGGAATATAAAACGGATTCATTATCCATGAAGGATACGTTGCGGATAGACAAAAATTTAATGCCTGCGTATTTTATCACCGGCGGTGGTGTGGCTGCAGCTAAAAGACCCTGTGTGGATTGCCGGGAGAAAGGCGGTTCCAATGTAAAACCAGCTTATTGGTAATGAGTAAGAATATCGTATTCATATTGTTTTTTTTATTATCGACCTCTGCAGGCATGGGCCAGCAAGGGTCCCTGAAAGCATATACAGACCAGGTTATCTATATAGCGGGTGAAAAAATTTGGCTAGCGGGAAT
>DATGXN010000094.1:0-7047 GCA_035298945.1 Chitinophagaceae bacterium
AATACTGGACAAGCAAAGTGTCGACTATTCCCAACATTGTATTGAATACACCGCCGGATCGTGCCTGCGGTATCGCCAATGTAGGTATTAAGGGGATCAAGCCCGCAGATATGGCAAAGCGCCTGCTGGACGAGCACAAGGTTTTCACCGTGGCGATAGACTATGCTAATGTGCAGGGCTGCAGGATAGCGCCGAATCTGTACACCACCACAGCGGAGCTTGATGAGTTCGTAGCTGCGCTTAAAAAGATGGCGACATAATAAGTCAAAAGTCAAAAATTTGGAGTTAACTTTTTACTTCTCAATTTTTAATTAATATGCCATGCACCGTTTGGAATTTCTCAAATCTTCTGCCTTGATTGCCGGGGGAAGTTTATTGGGGTGCAACTCCAACAAGCCTGCAGAGCCGGCCCCGCTCAATTGGGCCGGTAATATCGTGTTCAGCACCGCCAATGTGTTTAAGCCTTCGAATGTTGATGAGCTTGCAGCGTTTGTAAAGAAAACGGACAAGCTCAAAGCGCAGGGCACCCGGCATTGTTTCAACCGAATAGCGGATAGTAAAGATCAGCTGGTATCCATGACTGGTATGAACAAACTGATCTCCATCGATGAGGTGGCTCAAACCGCGAAAGTTGAAGCGGGCATTAAATATGGCGAACTGGCTCCCCTGCTGCAGGAGAAAGGATATGCCTTGCACAACCTTGCATCGCTTCCGCATATATCTGTTGCAGGCTCTATCGCCACAGCTACGCATGGTTCAGGTGTCAATAACGGAAATCTTGCATCCATTGTAAAGGGCATTGAATTCATCAATGCAAAAGGCGACCTGGTTTCCTTATCTGAAAAAGATGGAGATGAATTTTACGGCGCTGTAGTGGGTCTTGGTGCACTGGGCGTTGTTACATCCGTAACGCTAAAGCTTCAGCCTGCTTTTTCCGTTTACCAATGGGTTTATGAAAATCTTCCAATCAGTGAACTGGAGAAAAATTTTGAAACCATTATGTCGGCCGCATACAGCGTCAGCCTGTTCACTGATTATCAGAAAGATTCTATCAATGAAGTATGGTTGAAGTTCAGGCATAAAGAAGGAGACGATACCAATCAGCCCGCTACTTATATGAATGCAGTGGCTGCAACCAAAGACATGCATCCCATTGCGGCATTAAGTGCAGAACACTGCACGCCACAAATGGGCGTGGTGGGTCCATGGTACGAGAGGCTGCCACATTTCAAAATGGGATTCACGCCCAGCAGTGGCAAGGAGCTGCAGACAGAATATTTCGTACCATTTGAGAATGCAATGGATGCATTCAAAGCCATTGCTGCCATGAGTAAAGATATCGGCCCTCATTTGCAGATCTCCGAGATCAGGAGTATTGCGGCAGATGATCTCTGGCTGAGCATGGCCTATAAACGAAAATCTATTGCCTTCCATTTTACCTGGAAGCAGGAGAACGATGCTGTTGCAGCATTGATGCCCCGGATCGAAAAAGCGCTTGCTCCGTTTAATCCCCGTCCTCACTGGGGTAAGCTATTTACCCTTACGCGCGGGCAGTTGAGTAATACTTATACCCGTATGGCCGAGTTCCGCGCGCTTGCCGAAAAGCACGACCCCACTGGCAAGTTCAGAAATGATTTTCTACAGCAGAATCTCTGGGGTTAGGAGAATTAAAATTGAGATATGACACTGGAGAACCTACCAGCACATCTTGAAAAAATGGACCCAGCCATCTGGATGCGATTATATGAACTGGTGAGGTCCATTTATATCGAAAACGAGTTTGGCAAAATCCAGGACACACAAAAAAGAACAAAAGCCTACCTGGAATTCCCTCATTGGGAGTACACATCGAAGATCGCCGATTTTAACCGGATGGTTTATGATATGAATATCGTGATCGGGTTTGATTGGTTGGAATGGAAAGAAGGGCAGGCCATGTTGAAAGATCCGCGCCAGGATTATTCCGGATTGGATGCGACAACACTGTGTAAACTGATCACCCTGATCGTGCGTGCCGAGCGGTTTTACGAAGGTTATCTGAATAACTGTTTTGAAAACGGATCAGTGTTGAAGATCGTTACTGCGCTGAAAGACAGATTCGTCATTTCATCCTGATTTTGCGGGGAAAATACTGATGCACCCCTGAAAGTTATAAAAGAACTTCGGAGGGAGAAATTTTTAACTTTCTAAAGTTACCAAATTTGGTAACTTCGCGATATGTGGAAGAAGGCAATGCCAGTGATACAAATCTTTAACTCAGTCAAAAGCAGTTTCTGCTAAGCAATTTCAATAGACTGAATCCAAATCTTCGAAGATGAAAAAAATGAACAAGCTTCCCCGAATTCTGAAGATTCAAACTATCAAAGGGTTCGAAATCTTTTGCATATTCAACAATGGTGAAACACGGGTAATTGATTTTGCAAGGGTATTCAGGGAATGGAAAATAGGGAAAAAAGATCCGGAGTTCAGGTTATTAGATGAACTGGAATTCAGGAAAGTAAAGCTGAGGAATAATACATTATCGTGGAGTAATGTAGGCGTTGAATTGATAGATATACACGGAAGAATGGTTACTCATCCTTATGAGCTCAGTCCTGACGTCGTTTACGAGCATAGCATTCCTGTTGATCAGCCGGCAAACAGATTTTATTTCGGGCCTATTATCCGGGAAGCCAGAATGAAAAAGGGTTTGTCGCAACAGGAGCTGGCTGAAAGAAGTGGCACCAGCAAAACATATATTTCACGGATCGAGAATAACCAGATCGAACCTGAACTTTCAACGCTGTATAAGATCGTAGAAATTGGTTTGGGTAGAAAGATCAAGGTAGAGATCCTTTAGCAGGTGGCAGGTGGAGGTTGCAGAATTACGTGCTAAAGCAAACCGTTTCCCCATCAAAAGCATCATGAGAGAGGAAGTGGCTGAACAATAGCCGCATCCAAGCGTTACATCACTCTAATGGACAACCGGCTGTCAGCAATCCTCAAGCAAAAACAGGCGCAGGTGATCATGATCATCCTGCTTGTGATTGTTGGCAGTAACCTGTTCTTCACTCCGAAGAAAGAGACGGAGATTCCTTATGGCACTAAAATGGTCGGATCCCAGGCCTGCAGAAGCTGCCATGCAAACATTTACGATAGCCATATTCAAACCGCCCATTTCAAAGATTCCAGGCCCGCCGAGGGCCAGTACATAAAAGGCAGCTTCGAAGCGGGAAGTAATTTTTTCAATTATAATCAGTTCATGAGTGTGGAATTGCGCAAAGAGGGCGATCGTTTTGTGCAGGCCGGCATGGTAGGCGGAACTGAAATGCAGAAAGCATTTTTTGATATTGTGATCGGATCAGGAAGAAAAGGGCAAACCTATTTATTCTGGCAGGGCAACAACCTTTTCCAACTGCCTGTATCCTATTATACCGAAACCAATAGCTGGTGCAACAGCCCCGGCTTTCCCAACGTATTTAAATTCAACAGGCCCATTCCCCTGAACTGCCTGGAATGCCATGCTACTTACGCCAAATCCAACGGCGTGAATGACGGGAAGGAAAACTATGAGCCATCATCGATCATTTACGGCATCGATTGCGAAAGATGCCATGGCGGCGGAGCAGATCATGTGAGCTGGCACCTGGAACACAAAGAAGATAAGATCGGAAGATATATTGTGAACACAGCGAAAATGGAAAGGCAGGTAAGGGTGGATGGATGTGCACTTTGCCATTCCGGTTTCAGGAAGGCGATCCAGCCTCCTTTTAATTTCCAGTTCGGAGATACCCTGGCCAAATTTTCTACCGGCTCGCCCATATCCAATAAAGCGGATACACTGGATGTACACGGGAATCAATATGGACTGATGGCTGCAAGTAAATGTTATATCAAGTCCGCTACCATGGACTGCTCATCCTGCCATAATGTTCATCGCAATGAGTATAACGATCCAAAATTATATTCCACAAGATGCATGACCTGCCATGGAGACAAAGAAGCGGTACATTGTTCTTTCAAGCCCACTGCTGGTATGGTGCTGGAAGATAACTGCATCGACTGTCACATGCCCGTGTTATCATCCAACAAGATCCGGCTCGATGTCAATGGCAAGCAGACGCAATTGCCAGACAGGATCAGGACGCATTATATTTCCATTTATAAGAATCTCAAAAAGGGCTAATCCCTGCCCTTGAAATCATCCATAGAAGAGTAGATGCGGAACAGTTTTCCCATGAACCAATCGAACACGCCAACTGGCAGTATTCCCTGAAGAAAACGGATCAGGTGAAAAGGCCAGGGAAGTCCGAGGTGGGTGCGTTTTCTTTCAATGGCCCTGATGATCTTATGGGCAACTTTTTCTGGGCTGAGGATGGGTAATACCGAGCGCACTCCGCTGAACATCCCGGTACTGATATAGTATGGCATTACTGTAGTAACCCCAATATTCTTGTTCAGCAGTTTCATCTCAATGCGCAAGCTGTCTGAAAAGCCGGTCAGTGAGAATTTGCTTGCCACATAGGCGGCCATTTTGTAATTGGACACCAAACCTGCAAGTGATGCGATATTGCAGATATGACCTGAATTACGCTCAATCATATCTGGCAGGAACTCCCGGGTGATGTACATGGGCGCCACTGCATTGACATCCATCGTGCGGGCAATGTCTTCAACACTGTGCTCATGGAAAAGTTTCCCTGCAATAATGCCTGCATTGTTGATCAGCAGGTCAACAGGGCCATGATCTTTCTTCACCAACGCAGCTGATTCCCTGATCTGGTCGATCTTTCTGATGTCCACTACATAGCCCATGACTTTACCTATGGAAGAAAACTCCCGGACCGTATTTGCAAGCTGCTCTTGATTGATATCCCAGATGATCAGTTGTGCGCCGCGATGCAGCAGTTCGTGCCCCATGAGTTTGCCGATGCCGGATGCACCGCCAGTGATGAGTGCAATCTTGTTGGAAAAACTGAATGCCATGTTCGGGTTTAACTGGATCCAATGTACAGCGTTGGAAGCACGCTGACAAAGTAAGACGCATGACCTTCATCAGGTATGTGCCTTATCGTTTTGAAAACTTCTGAATAGTATTGTTGAGGATGTCGCCTGCATAGATATTGCCTTCATTATCGATAGCGATATCGTGATAGCGGGATATGGGGCCTTCATATTGACCGGATCTCCCGAAGCGTGAAAAGAAATGCAGCGAAGTATCGAGGTGAATGATATCTGAACCCAGGGGTTTCAGTTTTAATTGCGTGAGATAGTCAGCAGCAAAGACCTGGTTATGGGATTTGTCAACGGTGAGAGAATACAGTTGTTCTGCGAGATCATTTTTCCATGAATTGATGAATTTCCCATCGGCATCAAATTTCTGGATCCGGTTATTTTCGCGGTCAGCTACATATACATTGCCAGCAGCATCCAGATCGATCCCGTGTGGAGTTTTGAACTGACCCGGCTGATCACCTTTGGTACCCCAGGCAAAAAGGTATTTTCCGGAGGGTGAAAATTTCACCACGCGACTGTTCCCATAACCATCGCTTACATACAATGAACCATCGCTGGCGACCGCCACGTCCGTGGGCAGGTTGAAATGAAGGGAATCGGTGCCGGCTTGCCTGGCCTGGCCAAGGGTCATGAGCAACTGTCCTTCATGCGTGAATTTGAACACCTGGTGCAGTGCAACATCGGTGACCCACACGTTATCGTCTTTATCCACTGTAAGTCCATGGGGCATCACGAACTGATTTGCACCCCAGCTGTTCAGCATCTTGCCTGTCTGCCTGTCCATCATAAGAATCGTGTTTACCGATATCATTGAATCGGGGAAAGGCTCAGTCCACTTCCTGCCGGTTCTGTGGAAGAGGAAAACGTTCTGGGCTTTATCAATGCCCACGCCTGTGACCTGGCTGAGTGGATAACCAGCAGGAAGGGCAGGCCAGTTTGGGACCAGTTGATATTCCGCCAACTGGGTATTGTTTTGTTTTGTTGCCAGCTTGCAACTGAACAGCAGTAATGCACCGATAAGCAGGAGGGCTCTGGTTTTGTCCATATTTAAATGTAATTCTAATCTTGCCGGCTGGTGCAATTTTTTTACATGAAAAAGGAGAGATTGTTATAGTGAATATTTGAAAGCTATTCTACTTTGGAAGTACTCAACACACTAACCAAAACAGAATGTTATGTACAAGCTGTTTAAAACACCCATTCAGATCATTATGATCTGCCTGCTCCTGGCGGCATGTAAGAAAGAAGACCAGGAAACCGCTGCAAAAAATGATCCGCCTGTTGCTAAAGCCGGAGAAGATGTGACCGTATATGTTCCTGACGCCTATCTCTACCTGGACGCAAGGGATTCCCACGACCCCAACAATAATATTTCTTCTTACCAATGGCGAAAACTGGAAGGCCCCGATTGGTCGTCTCAATATGCAAACCGGTCACAGCTCGAATTGCGCGACCTGAGCGAGGGCATATATTCTTTTGAACTTCAGGTCACTGATTCAAGGGGGCTGACCGCCAAGGATACTGTGAACGTGAAAGTAATTGATGAGTTCGCCATAGGCAAAACTCCGGTAGTGAATTTTTCCTGCACTGAGAAGCGTGTCGCATGGCCGAATAAGAATTCAATATTGTTGGCATCGGCATATATTGAAGACCTGGGGAAGAGATATGATCTGAAAGATGGATTCAAAGTTACACAGGTTTCCGGTCCCTCTGCCGCGGTGGTCTCTGAACCATCTCGTAGTGGAGGATATACGGTAGCACAATTAAGTAATCTCACCAGGGGGGATTATGTTTTCAGGGTGGAAGTATTGCGCAAAGGCGTTAGCGCTTATAATACAACATCAGTGCAGGTAATCGACGATACTTTAGTTGGGAAAGAGTATATTTTTGAAACTACCTGGAAGGCAAGTTCACTAAACACATGGCCGTCTATTCTTTCTGCCGAAATAGGTGGAAGACCTGATCTTTTCTACTCTAAGTTGGAAAGAGATATGCAGGTATCAGTAAAATTATTCGATCATGATTGGCAGGATATATATGATGAACTTTATG
>DATGXN010000095.1:0-18824 GCA_035298945.1 Chitinophagaceae bacterium
GTTATACTGTCCTTCTACTGCATATAGAGTTGATTTATCCAGGAACAAGGCTCCTCCGTCCTTGATCGGGGTCCTGATCACCTTGTCATATACGGATTTGAATGCCTCAGATCCGGGCCCAGGTAATCCCCTGTCTGAGAATGCCCTGGCGGCATTATGAGCATCGTATGCATTCAGACCGGTCATTCTGCTGTTTACGTACGACTGCCAATATTCCTGTATCCAGGTAGCTGATGGCTTAAGTATTTCGTTTGTAATCCTGGAGGCTGCCGTAAGATTATGTGACTGACCCGCATCCTCTTGTGTGGTATAGGCGCGAACCATCCAGTTCTTGCTCAATAATTCAATCTTATACTGGCCGATCTTGAAGTCTTTCAGAGAATACCTGTCACTGCCGGTATAAATGGTATTACCGTTACCCCAGTACCCTGCCAACACCAGTTCGAGGTTATTGGTGATCTTATAGTTCAATGAACCGGAGATCTTTGCATTAATAGTGTTTGGATCAGCAACCTGGCCTTCGCGGTATCCTGTTCTGGAAACCGCCGGAACACCTTCGGCTATAAGCCCGCCGATAAAATTAGAAATAGGGGGAACTGCCAGTCCAATTTGTTGAAGGATGAAAGTATTGATGTCACTTCCTATAGAAGTTTCGTCGCCATAACTATTGGCCCCATTATAGTTTGGATCGGAATCCCTGGTACCATTTGCAAACTTTCCTGTTGTAAGTCCATTTGCGGCAGTTGGCCTTATATAGTTACGTTGGTCATCGGCGAGCCAGTCTTTAGCATGGATCAGTTCTGCACCAATTTTGAAAGCAAATTTCTCGCTCACTTTATGGGCATAGCGGATGTTATAGTTATAATACGGAGAAGTTGGGCGGTACTTGCTGTCAGTATGCATCACGCCCATCTTAGCCTGGAATGAAAGACCTTCATATTTGAATGGGCTCTTGCTGTTGATCAACAGGGTTCCGTTCATACCGCCTGGTCCGTAGAGCGCTGAAGATGCACCGGGCAGAAGTTCCATGCTTTCCACGTCCAGTTCGGTAAGACCGATGATACTACCTACAGAGAAATTAAGACCCGGGGCCTGGTTGTCCATACCATCCATGATCTGGTTGAACCTGGTGTTACCAGAGCCTGCAAAACCACGTGTAGTGACAGTTTTAAAAGTAAGACTTGAGGTAACCAGGTCAACACCTTTGACCGTGCCTATGATGTCATAATAGTTCGCTGCGGGAGCATTTCTGATGGTATTCAAACCAACCCGCTCAATGGTTACCGGAGATTCCAGCGCCCTTGTTTGCGTACGGGTGGCCGAGACAACAATCTCATCAGAGAGATTAGAAGCCGACAAGACTTCAATATCGATCACATCAGAAGCGGATTTCACCACCACCTCCTGGCTTACAGCACCTACACCAGATACCACCAGCGTAAAGGGGTATTTTGTACTGGAAGGGAGTGCAAGGGTGAAATTTCCACTATCGTCTGTTGTAGTACCAACAGTGGTGCCTTTGATCTGCACGGATAATCTGCCTAAACTCACACCTGAGGTATTTCTGACTTTACCGGAAATGGATGATGTTTGGGCAAGAGCAACCGTAGAGACCAAAACCAAAATAAGGGAAGCTAATACGCTACCTACTCGTTTCATACGCAGTCTATTTGGGTTCATAATTGGGGACAAAATAGGAATAGTTAAGTTTTTGCCAAAAAAAGAATTAAACAAGCCTGTACTTAGTTTGTTTGAATCCGCTTACCGATTTACTTTAGCACCATGAGTTTATTCCGGTTTCCTGATCAAACCTCTTATTATAAAGGGAAAGTACGCGATGTATATTCAATTGGCGAGAATACTCTGGTGATGATCGCCAGTGACCGTATATCTGCCTTTGACGTTATACTTCCACGTCCTATTCCTTTCAAAGGCCAGGTTTTGAATCAGATTGCTGCATATATGCTCAATGCCACCCGGGATATCTGCCCAAACTGGTTATTGGACTCACCCGCCCCCAATGTTTCGATAGGCCGCAGATGCCAGCCTTTTAAGATTGAAATGGTGGTCAGGGGGAACCTGGTGGGTCATGCCTGGAGAACTTACCAGCATACCCGGCATTTATGTGGAGCCACTATGCCGGATGGTTTAAAAGAGAACGATTTTTTCCCTGTGCCGTTGATCACTCCGTCTACAAAGGCAGATGCGGGACACGATGAAGATATATCACCGGATGAGATCCTTGAGAGAGGCCTTGCTTCGAAGACGGAATGGGATCAACTCTGTGCCTATGCATTAGCATTGTTCAGTAAAGGAAAAGAGATCGCAGCTTCGAGAGGACTGATACTCGCCGATACCAAATACGAATTCGGAAAGATCGGTGACCAGATCTACCTGATGGATGAAGTACACACACCTGACTCATCGAGATATTTTTATTTGGATGGTTTTGAAGAAAGGCAAAAAACTGGTGAGAGGCAAAAGCAACTGAGTAAGGAATTTGTCAGGGAGTGGCTGATCGCAAATAATTTTATGGGTAAAGAAGGCCAGGAAGTCCCCCTAATGTCAGACGAATGGGTAGACACTATCTCAAAAAGATATATTGACCTTTATGAACTTCTTATCGGGGAGAAATTCAAGCCCGAGCCTTTAACGGATCAAGAAACGGAAGCAAGGATTTTAACTTCCCTACAGAATATCAGGTAGCAGATGGCGCGTGCCAGGTTGTAGGTTGTAGAATAATTTATTGCAACCTAGAACCTGCCAACAGTTACCTGAAATGCTGGTAACGCTTTTTCGACTTATTAAATATATTCTGCCCTTTATTTTGCCCCTTACGTAATTCCTTCCTGGTCTCTTCAGGAAGATGAATGATCTCCTGGCATTCTACACTGCAGCATTGATCAAATTTTTCAGCGCATTCTTCACACTGGATGAACAGCAGGTGACAGCCATCGTTAACACAGTTCACATGGTGATCAGCAGGCTTGCCACACTGATGGCAATGAGCAATGATATCATCGGAGATCCTCTCTCCCAGCCTTTCATCGAACACGAAATTCTTACCAATGAATTTATTCTCTATCCCCTGGGACTTAGCTTGCCTGCTGTAATTGATGATGCCGCCTTCCAGGTGAAATACATTTGAAAAACCCTGGTGCAACATATATGCGCTGGCTTTCTCACACCTGATACCTCCTGTGCAATACATGATGATGTTGGCCTCTTTATTATCCTTCATCATATCAACCGCCATGGGCAACTGTTCACGAAAAGTATCACTGGGAACTTCAAGTGCATTTTTAAAATGTCCCACTTCATACTCGTAGTGATTGCGCATATCAATGACTATGGTATTGGGATCTTCAGTAAGCAGGTTGAATTGCTCAGCATTAACATATCTACCTTTGCGACCCATATCAAAGGTTGGATCATCGATACCATCGGCCACTATTTTGTTGCGCACTTTAACATCCAGTACAAAAAATGATTTACCATTATCATCCACGGCAATGTTCAGCCTCAAACCTTCAAAACCGGGTAATGAATAGAGATATTCCTTAAAGCTTTCAAGATTTGCAGTTGGAACACTGATCTGGGCGTTGATGCCCTCATGCGCCACATAGATCCTTCCCAGCACACCAATTTCGAGGTAGTGCTTATACATCTCATCTCTGAACAACTGGGGATCAGGAATGGGAATATAATTGTAAAATGAGATCGTGGTTCTTGGAGTTTCGTCTTTCTGAATACGCTCCTTCAGCTCCTTGCGGGAGACACGGTTGTGAAGATTGGCCATTGTATAAATTTTAATTCCTGAGGAACCCCAGTTGCATGCTGGGCAAAATTCCTAAACAGCCGCAAAACTAAGATATTTTCAGCTTAACTCCGCTTTAGCAGGTTGCAGGTTACAGGTTGCAGGTTGCAGAATTAACTCTATCCCTCTATCCCTCTATGCCTCTACGCCTCTTTCTTAAGTATCATCCTGAACAATCTCCCCGAAAGTCCGGCCAATCCGCCAACCACCCCGCCGATCAATGCGGTTACTACTGCCAGCATGAAGGGATCGTCTTTTTTCAGGATCACCTGGGAGATCCGATGGCCAAGTATATGATCATTATTAGCACTTAAACTCCAGGCCATCCCACCCCAAAAAAAGAACAATGCCAGAAATGCGGATACAAAAGCCCATCCTGGCTTTAAGGGGATCATTGCGTACACGATAAAGGCAGCAACAGCAATACTCCACCATGGGAAATATATACCCAGGGCAAATGCGAGTAAGGCAGTAAGTATGGCGGCGATGAAGATTTTCATGATAGTTGATTTGCTGTTATGAACTGAATTTCATGGATCCTTTAATCCTCCTGTCCCCGCTCTCATTGCGCTTCATGATCCAGAGTTTATAATAATGCCCCTTAGCCCAATCCATGGCCATATTATCGTAAAATGGACTACCCGGATTGCCATTCTGGCCCCCTGGATAAATACCATAAGCTTCAACAGGAGTTGTGAGATGCACCACCATCCTCCAGCTGGGCCCATGATCGTGCTTGGCAGCATTGATGATATTCTGTCCCCCACCGATCGGAAGTCCCTGCACTGCAAAAGGCATCATATTGGTTTTCAGCAAATGATAAATGGTGGTATTCTTATATTTTCCCCATTCCAGTTTGCCCTCTGCCTCCAGCTTCTTTAAAGGTTCAGTTGCTTTCTCAATTGAAATCGTTACAGCATCAGCGAGGCTTTCCACCTCAGGTGTATTGACGTTGTCCACGAATTTGAAAGAAGAACTATCCCTGATCAGGTATTGGGCCAGGATATAGTCCTTGGGATACCGGATCGGCAGATCATTTTTGCGGAACTCATCATTAAAAATATAAGCCGACAATGAATCAATCCAATAATTCAATACCGTAGGTGCTTTCTCTTCAACTGTCCGGCTCAATGACCATTTTTCAACCATTTCCGCATATTTCAGGGCCTCGGGCGATAGCCTGTCCTTCTGCAGGTATTTCATCAAACTTGGGCGGATCTGTTCTGCAAAAATATCATAGGTATCGTTCTGCAGCTTTTTCATATCGTCCGGAGTGATGTTATTCATTACTGATAATCTCCTGTTGATAGATATGCCCCTGTACATATCGTAGCTGCCGGGAATAAAATAGGGATAGGTTGAATCAACAGGACGTTGATTGGCACTGCTGATATACCCTTGTTCAGGGTTATGTACAAAAGGATTATCCTGCCTGGGAATAAACCCTTTCCACATATACGAGCTATCCGTTCCAGGCATGACAAAATTCCCCTGCCCCTGCCATCTTAAAGGAAAATCACCTTCCTGCTTGATAGCGATATCTCCTTCATTGCTGGCGAAAACAATATTTTGTGATGGATACTTGAAATATTGCAAGGCATCCAGATAGTCGTTATAATTTTTAGCTTTATTCAGCCTTTTCCACATCTTTAAAGGGTTGGAAGGATAATGTGCGATCCAGGTCAACGCATAAGCTTTGTTCTGTTTTAGTTTGTCCTGGAAAGTTTTGTCATACACTACAGGACCAAACACTGTATAAGCAACAGTGTCGAGATAAGCAGGCTTGCCTTTGATATTGATCTGCTCAATTCTCTGGTCAGCTTTTTTCCATTCGTTGTTGAACCAGTATTCGGATCTTCCGGCATCTCTGAACCGGATCTCGTAATAATCCATCATATCCCTGCCGGCATTGGTGAATCCGAACGCCACATTATCATTGAAACCTATTACTACGCCTGGCAGGCCGGGAAAAGAAACTCCATACGCATTATAAGAAGGCGTATTGATCTGGATCTCAAACCAGATCGGAGGCAGATTCAATCCAAGATGCGGATCATTACAAAGAATAGGTTTGCCGCTTTTTGTTTTAGTTCCCGAAACCACCCAGTTATTGCTTCCATTGTCGGGATCAGGTTTGAATTGTTCAGTGAACCAGATAGAATCCCGTCGATGGAAATAAACCGAATCGGCAGTTACCGGAGCTAATGGAATATCAACAGACCTGGTAAAAGGAACACCTTTAGGTATGATGGGTGAAAGTGAATCCTGTACATCCGGGAACAACATTCGGTAGTCTGTTTCGCCCAGGATCCTGAGTAGATTGGTCTGTTCAAAATCATCGTTTCCCCCTGCCAGGTCATAGGTCATCGCTTCAAAGAACAGAACCGTTTTAAAATTGGTCCATTTCTCCGGTTTGTATCCAAGCAGTTTATACTCCACTGGTAATTTAGAAGCAGGAAGGCTTTCTATATAGGCGTTTATCCCTGCCGTATAGGCATCACAGATGGGCTTGATCTCTTCATCTTCTTCCCACATCTTCAGTGTTTTTTCCGCCGCATATGTGATCCCCAGTCGTCGCTGCCGGCGATCGTAATTCACTGCCCTGTCTCCTATGATCTCACTGATCCGGCCTGCGATGCCCATGGTCTGGAATTCCATCTGCCATAACCGGAACTTTGCATGCAGGTATCCCTGCACGAAATAAACATCTTCTTCATTATCTGAAAAAATATGCGGCACCATCCTATCATCGAGATAGACTTCCGTTTTGCCCTTCAGTCCTGGAATGCGTAGGTCTGCATTCAGGTCTTCATTGATACTTTCTGCATTTTGCCAAAGCCCTTCCTGCGGGCTGAGCAGTTTACCCAGGGGAGCGGGAAGCAGTTCTGTAGTATTCAGAATAACGACAATCGCTATGGTCGCCGCCACCGAGAGGGATAGAAACAGGAATCGCATCAATGGAGAATTTAATTGAAGATAGTTTATCATGTTAAAAGTCAAAAGTCAAACCTCAAAAAGGGAAATATTTTTTGACTTATTACTTTTTACTTTTGACTTATGAACGAGTCCGACATAAAAAACATCCTTGGCCTCAAACTCCCTACCGATCCGCGGTGGGTGAATCTCGCAGAGATATCTATGGAAGAGATCCTCACTGATCATGCCTTTTGTGAGCAGAAGGCGGCTACCACTTGCATCTCTCTCATTCAGAAATATTCAGGCCGGGAGAAACTTGTAGAGGAACTGGCACCGATAGTGACTGAAGAATGGGGTCATTTCAGGCAGGTACTGGCAGAAATGAATAAACGTGGATTGAAGCTGGGCAAGCAACGCAAAGATGAATATGTAAACAAGCTGCTTGATTTTGAAACCAAAGGTGGTGATCCGGAAGACAGATTCCTCGACAAATTGCTCATTTCCGCACTGATCGAAGCCAGGAGCTGCGAACGCTTCAAGAGGCTGAGTGAAGGGTTAGACGACGAATACATGAGGAATTTCTATCGCAAGTTCATGGAAAGTGAAGCAGGGCATTACACATTATTTATTGAACTGGCCGAACATTATTTACCCAGGGACAAGGTCAGGAAAAGATGGCAGCAATGGCTGGCCCATGAAGCGGAAATCATGAGATCCATGGACATCAGGGGTGACAGGGTTCACTGATCCCGGAAATGATCCATATCATGCTGCCAGTCAATGAAAGGATATTCTTCTGCCAATCTGATCAGCGTATCGTATTGTTTTCTTCTGAATTTTTTATGTGCTTCTGAATCGGGTTGAAAGGGTTTATGGGCTCTTGCTGCATTGATCTGGTTGATCTCTTCCATCACACTCAGTGTGGCCCTGTCCATACATGCAGCAACAAATTTCTGCCATACATATTCAGTAGCCTGGTAGTTGGGATGAACCATATCTTCCGAATAAAAACGATAATCCCTGAGGTCGTCGATCACCAATTCATAAGAGGGAAAATAATATAGATTGGAAAACTTATCAACCAGGTGGTGTACCGCCTGAATGAGTACAGCTTTACTCCTGTTATTCTCAATAAATCCATCCCTGAGATGCCTTACCGGACTTATGGTGAACATGATCTTTATGCCCGGACTATAAATGAATAAACGGTGGATCAGGTTATCAAGGGCACTGAGCACATCTTCCACTGCCAGTAATTTTTTCCGGAACTTATCGGCAGGTACTTTATGACAATTCGCCACCACGTCCCCGTTCTCCAACTGGTACACCCATGCTGAGCCTAAAGTGATAATAAGCCATTTGGTTTTACGGAGGAAATCATGGGCCTCGTTCAGAGAGCTATTCACCATGCCAAGCAGGGCATCAGGATCTGCGTGAGAAAACCGGGTATGATGATCCCAGCTGGTCCACCATTCCTGGGTTTTGAAAATCATGGAATGATCATATGGGCGACCAGTTATATAAGAAGTGAGTGCACGCGTGATACTGATGGGATTGAACATGGTACCACTTGGATTGATCATTGCGTTAAACCTGTTATGCTGAAGTTTCTCACCAAGATTGTCTGAAAAACAAGAGCCCACCAGCATGATGGGATCTTTGATATTGATCTTTTCGGGAAATGGCTTTATTATAAGTTCTCTTCTGAAATCCATAGTTTATGTAAATATTTCGCGCGAGATCTTCATCGCATGGTGTAATGCATCGAGGTCCAGGTTGTCATAAAATTCCTTGGATTGCAGATAGGAAATCATGGCGACTGTATCCATATTACCCACCAATTCATCATCGGCCATTGGGCAGCCTCCTATTCCTCCGATGGCGCCATCAAATCTTTTACAACCTGCTTCAAATGCTGCATTCAGTTTTTCCTCAAGTTGAAAAGGAGTAGAATGAAGATGAACACCAACTACAGAATCTGGAAATGCGGGTATCATGGCTGATAAAACTTCAGAGATGGTTGCAGGAGATGCCATGCCAACTGTATCTGCTATTGACATGATCCTGATGCCAAGCTCACTGATCTTTTGCATCCACCCTGACAAGATCGCGGTATCATAAGCATCACCATAGGGATTTCCAAAACCCATGGAAAGGTATACCACCAGTTCTTTGCCATATTGATTACAAAGGCTTTGCATCTCCTCCACCCTTGCCAGGGATTCTTCAGGGCTGCTATTGGTATTACGGTGCTGAAAAGTAGGAGAAACAGAAAATGGAAAGCCGAGATAATGAATATGGTCAAACCGGACAGCTTCTGAGGCACCCCTGAGGTTGGCTACAATGGCAAGCAGTTCAGACCTTGAATCTCCCGCCTGGAGCTGGCTTACCACTTCAGCGGTATCGGCCATCTGCGGGATCAGTTTGGGCGACACAAAACTCCCAAAGTCAATGGTATGGAAGCCCACTTTTAACAGCGCGTTGATATACCTCACCTTATCTGCTGTTGGAATCATTTTCTTCCAGCCCTGCATGGCGTCGCGGGGACATTCTACCAGCTGAAACTCATCATTCATACTGCAATGTACAAAGCAGCTCTGAATTAGTAAGAACCGGCTGATTGTCCCTTACTGAAATGGCCGATCCTTTCGTGGATCAGATTGAAGAATCTTGAACGTGTTCTTTCCCCCACTTCACTGATCAGGGATGATCGTTTGATGATATTATTCATGAACTCTTCATTATAGTCCACAAAGGCAGGTGTTGAAGTGTACACAAAATTGATGGCGGCATGATTCACGTATACCAGTCTCAGGTCTCCGGCTTTCGCAATGATGGTATTATCACCAACAAAAAAATCATTCACATAGAGTTTATACGATGCATCAGCCGCAGAAGCTTTCTTTCCTGGCATGAATTTTCTTCCCGAACTGGCCTGTTCTTCCATATGGCTGGTCATTTCATGCAACTTGCTGTAGATAATATCCAGGTCAGCATGGGATGCCATCAGGTTCGTGTCTTTATAATACTCCAGCTGCCTGAGATCGTTGAGGATATTATCCGCATTTAGTATTTCAGAGGAAGGGATCCTTGTATAAAGTTCGGCAACCTGTAATGCGAGCTCGGCCAGGCGAGGTGTAAGGGTATCGAATGAGAATTTTTTCTCTTTCATGGCCTCAAACTGCATCTGCGTTTTCGTCCATACGAAGAATTTAAATGCACTAACCTCCGGATACATGAGATAATAAAAAACGGGGAAGTCTTTACTGATATAAAAAAGCTCTTTCTGGTCAAATTGCTCAAGTTTCTGCAGGTTGGTCAACATCGAGAGCAGGTATTTCTCCAGGTCAAAATCATCGCTGCTCACATAATCACCCTGGAATACGATACTTTCTTCCCAGAGATCCAGGAGATCGTCCAGTGACAGATCATATGCCTGGGCCACCGTCACGAGCTCATCAAATGACAGTTGCTTCTCACCTTTCAACCTGCGGTAGGCGCTGTCTTTACTGATGTCAAGCAGCTTCACCAGATCTTCAGCCAGCGTGCCCGGGTTGGGCGCCACGGTACGTATTTTATTGAAAAGAATGGCCTGGATGTTCTGCATAGCTAAAAATTTCCAAGTGTTTGAACCCTGTTCTCACGATAAGCCCTTATCCTGTCATATATCTCCTGAAAAAAGGCATTTCTTTCTTTTTCATTAACGATACTGATCATCGATGATTTACTGATAATATTTTTTATGAACTTATCCTGGTATTCACTGAACACACGATCCGTGGTTCTGAATACATTGGTGCCGCACAAGATCAGGAAACATATAATGTCTTTATCTGTTTTAAGCAGGAAGGTATTGTCTCCCACATAAAAATCATTCACATACAGTTTGTACTCTCCCGTACTGAAAGATGGATCTTTTCCGGGAAGAAACTTTTTTCCCTCTGAGGCCATATGCTTGATATGATCCACCATTTTCTCCAGGCTATTGTACACCCTGTTCAGGTCGTCTTCGGATGCAAAAAGTTTAGCATCCTTATAGTATTCGATCTGCCTCAGTGTTGTAAGAATATTATCTGCATTGATCACTTCAGAGCCAGGGATCTTATAATACACTTCAGCGATCTTTTGTCCCATCAGTAACAGTTCGTCCATGTTATGGTCCAGCGTGAACTTAACTGACCTCAACTGTGGAAAATCCAGCAAGGTTCTCATCCAGCTGAAATATTTGAATGCCACGATCTCCGGAAAAAGAAAATAATGATATGGAGGAATGTCTTTACTGAAGAATATCATTTCTTTCTCCTTCATCTGGTGTATCCCTTTCAGCAGGTTCAGGATATCCTGCATGAAATTGGAAAAATTGAAGGTTTCGGGTCTGATATATTTACCAGAGAAAATGACATTTTGTGATGGCCTTCCAAGCAGATTATCCAGGGAGATCCTGAAGTAACGGCATAAGGTATGCACTTCCTCCAGCGCCAACTGCTTATCACCTCTTATCCGGCGATAAGCACTGTCTTCACTGATATGCAGAACCTCTGCGACCTGATCAACCAGCGATATATGATCAGGAATCACTGATTTAAGGTTCTGGAAGAACAAGAGTTGATTTCCAGTGTTTGTCATGTAGCAGTGTAGGGGATTAGTTATAGTAAGATAAATATTTTATCCATAAATATTTCAGTTGTAACAAATCTGCTATATGATCGTAATAACATGTATATGTGGTGAATGCATTGCCTGATATTGGCTAATTTTAATCTGTATTTATCAATTCAATATGCGCCTGCTGTTCCCTTTAGTTCTGTTTACAATGCTGCTTACATCTGGCAAGGCGGTGAATACCCGGCTGAACTATGACGTGATCAGGAACGGCAATGTAATTGGGTATCTGCATGCTACCCGCTCCAGTTCAGGAAGCCAGGTGGACTATGTAACAGAATCCTCAGTCAACGTAAAATTGCTGATGAGTTTTTCCATGTATTCAAAAGTGACCGGGTCGTTCACCAACGGGATGCTGATCAATGGAACTGCCGTGCGAAAGCTGAACGGGCATAACAAGGTCAATATGGTGATCCAATGGAAGAACAATTATTACCTGCTCCAGGAAGACGATGAGCAGACTGAGATCCGGGAAAAGATCAACTATACCACGGCCTGCCTTTTTAACGAAGAACCAGTGGGCATAACAAGGATTTTTTCAGAAAACTTCGGCAAATTCATCACCCTGAAAGAGGTCAGGCCTCATTACTATGAATTACATTTGCCTGACGGTAATATGAATTATTATTCCTATTCAAATGGGATCTGCACGGGGGCTGAAGTGAATACCAATTTCACCAAGGCTTTCTTCCGGCTGAAAAAATGATTCGGACCGCATTTTTGAAGTAATCAGATAACATGGCAACACTTATAACCGGGTCTACCGGGTATATCGGATCGTTGTTGACGATCAAACTTGCAGAGGCGGGTGAAGATATCAGGATACTCGTGCGAAAAGACCCTTCCCTTCCGGAATTCAACAAACCTAATATCAAAGCCATTAAAGGCGATATAAACGATCCTGCATCATTGGCAAAAGCCATGCAGGGTGTTGACAGGGTATACCATATGGCAGCCTATGCACGGCTCTGGGCAAAGGATCCTGATACCTTCAGGCAGGTCAATGTGGAAGGCACACGCAATGTGCTGGAAGCCGCCCTGGAAGCTGGCGTGGATAAACTTGTATATACTTCTACTGCCGGCGTCATTGGGCCTTCTAAAGACAAGCCCATGACAGAAAATGATCCCCGGATCACAGGCTTTTTCAATTTGTATGAAGAAACTAAAACAGAAGCTGAGAAAGTTGTCCAGGAATATGTCAGGAAAGGGCTGAATGTAACCATAGTGAATCCAGCACGGGTATACGGCCCGGGACTGGATACCGGCAGCAACCCGGTTACCAAGATCGTGGAATTGTACATGAAAAAGAAATGGCATGTAATTCCAGGCAATGGAGAAGACATTGGTTCCTACTGCCATGTAGATGATGTGGTAGACGGTCATATCAGCGCCATGGAAAAAGGCGGTATGGGTGAACGTTATATTTTCGGTGGAGTCAATGCCAGTTTCAATGAATTGATCGCAGATATCCGCAAACACAGTGGCGTTCAGAAGAAACTTTATCATCTTCCTTTCCCCATGATGATGTTTGTAGGACATGTTTTCAAAATATGGTCAACATTAACGGGTAATGCCCCGATGATCACTCCTGACTGGGTCAGGCGATATGACTATCACTGGAAACTGGATAGCAGCAAAGCCGTAAGGGAGATCGGATATAAGATCAGGACATTGGATGATGGAATAAAAAATACAGTTGAATGGATCAGGGAAAACAGGATGTAAAGGACAATTATGCCGTTGTCACCGGTTCCGGCTCAGGAATTGGTTATGCTTTTGCGGAAGCCCTCGCCAGGAGAAAATACAACCTGGTGATGGTTGCACTGCCGGGAGAAGATCTTCTGAATACAGCTGCTGCATTGGCAAAAAAATATGATGTGGTGGTTGATGCCATGGAAACCGATCTTACCAAAACTGAGAACTGCTATGCCCTTCATAACAGAACCCATGATAAAGGTTACCGGGTCAGTGTGCTGATCAATAATGCAGGCATTGGGTCAAATGCGCCATTCACCAACTATGACACTGCTTTTTATGAAAAGCAGATCACCCTGAACACGATCGTACCCGTAACTCTTTGTCGGTTATACATGCCCGATATGCATCTGCTCCCTTCCGCGTATATCCTCAATATGGCAAGTATGGGTGCATTCTTCAATATGCCCCATAAAGAGGTATATGTGGCTACCAAATCTTTCCTGATATCATTCAGCAAATCACTGCAGTTTTCGTTGAAAGGCAAATCGGTGAGTATTACAATCCTATGCCCGGGCTCTGTTAACTCCAACCCAAGGTTGAAGGAGATCCATGCCAATCTCAAAGGAGTGGGCAAAATGGCTGTAATGGATCCTCATGAAGTAGCTGAAGAAGGCCTGGATGCTTTATTCAGAAGAGAAAAATTGTATGTTCCGGGAAGGATCAACCGGTGGTTACTCAGGTTGAACAAACTAATGCCCGAATTTATTAAAGAAGGCATCATCATGAAAGAGATGAACCGCCAGGAATCACTGAAAACCCCTTTGTCTTAAGGCTTCGTACAGGATTATCCCCGCAGCCACGCTCACGTTGAATGATTCGAATTTGCCCGACATCGGGATCGTGAATCTTTCATCGGCCGCTTTAGTGAGAAAAGGTTGTATGCCTTTATCTTCACTGCCCATAATGATACAATTGGGTTCCTGCCAGTTGATATCATTCAATTTCTTATTGGATGTCATTTCTGCTGTGCAGACCTTAATTCCATTGAGGTGCATGGTATCCACTGCTTTGATCAGGCTGTTCACCCTGCACACATGAATGCTGTTAAGCGCTCCGGCAGAAGATTTCATGGCTTCTTCATTGATGGCACCAACCCCTTTATCAGGTATGATGATGGCCTGGGCTCCGCAGCAGAGCGCACTCCTGGCAATGGCTCCTATATTCCTCACATCCGTAATGCCATCCAGCATTACAAACAAAGGCAATTCCCCGGAGCTCACCACATGATCGATCACCTGTTGCAGATCCATATAACTGATCAGACCAGCTATGGCCACAATACCCTGGTGATTGGCCCTGGTAAAACTGTTGAGCTTTTCAATGGGTACCACGTTCATTGGAACGTCAGCATCATTGGCGAGTTTCCTGATCTCGTGGATGATATCACCACCGGTGTTTTTCTGGATGAAGATCCTGTCGATCTGTTTGCCTGCCTGCAGTGCTTCCAGCACTGGCTGGCGCCCGATGATGAATGTATTTTTAAAACTGTTTTTCAAATGATCGATCTTTCCTGTAATAATAATTTTGTTCTGAGTATTCCGGCAACTGCCAGTGAATCTGTTATTTCCCCTCTCAGCACCATCTGGTATGCTTCTTCAAAAGGAAGTTTTTTTACCGCCAGTTCTTCCGTCTCTTCCGGCTCGGCATCCAGGAATTGCAGCCCACGGGCCAGGAAAATTTGTCCCTGTTCATCGCAGACTGAATTGGAAAGATGAAAATCCAGGAGCTTTTCCCAATTATCTGCAATTATTCCTGTTTCCTCCAACAACTCACGTTTGGCCGTATCCAGTGGATCCTCGTCAAACCCTCCCCCTCCTTCCGGGATCTCCCAGGTGTATTGGTCCAGTGTGAACCGGTATTGGCCTACAAGATAAGTATTCAGATCTTCATCAAGCACCACAATACCGATCGCCCTGTTCTTGAAATGAACCTTCCCATAAATCCCTTTTCCCCCGCCGGGATTGATCACATCGTATTCAGTCAGGTTGATCCATTTGTTATCGTAGATCAATTTAGATGAAATGACCGTCCATGGATTCTTGTACATAGCTAACGTGTTGAACCGTTTTGAACCGTATTTAAAAAGCCTCCCGGACATCCGGGAGGCTTTTACTTATTTCAGCTTGAATGCTTTTTTCACTTTGTCTGCGTAGTCGAGTTTTTCCCAGGTGAACAGTTCCACCTTCATTTTCTTCTTCTTTCCTTCTGCGTTTTCGAATACTTTTTCAACGATCTCAGGTGTACGTCCCATATGTCCATAAGCAGCAGTTTCGCTGTAGATCGGGTTTCTGAGTTTCAACCTGGTTTCGATAGCATAGGGCCTCATGTCGAAAAGATCTTCAACGATCTTGGCGATCTGGCCATCCGTCATGTCCACTTTTGCTGTCCCATAGGTATCAACAAAAATATTCATGGGCTTGGCCACGCCAATGGCATAAGAAACCTGCACCAGGATCTCATCAGAGACACCAGCTGCAACCAGGTTCTTTGCGATATGCCTTGCGGCGTAGGCTGCACTGCGGTCAACTTTGGAAGGATCTTTACCGCTGAATGCACCACCACCATGAGCTCCTTTACCACCATAAGTGTCCACAATGATCTTACGGCCGGTCAGGCCTGTATCACCATGTGGTCCACCGATCACGAATTTACCTGTAGGGTTTACGTGATAGGTGATCTTATCGTTGAACAGTTTCTGTACTGATTTTTTGATTTTAGCCTTCACCCTTGGAATGACGATCTCGATAACGTCTTTCCTGATCTTGGCCAGCATTTTCTCGTCTTTATCAAATGCATCGTGCTGTGTTGACACAACGATGGTATCGATCCTTACCGGCCTGTCGTGGTCATCATATTCAATGGTCACCTGGCTTTTTGCATCAGGACGGAGGTAAGACATCTTCGAATTCTTCTCGTTCCTGATCAGGGATAACTCCTGGAGGATCTTATGCGCAAGATCCAGCGCCAGGGGCATATAGTTGTCAGTTTCGTTAGTGGCATAACCGAACATCATACCCTGGTCACCAGCGCCCTGGTCTTCTTTCTTCTTTCTTTCAACACCCTGGTTGATATCAGGAGACTGCTCATGTATAGCAGAAATGATACCGCAAGAGTTCGCTTCGAACATGTATTCGCTCTTGGTATAACCAATACGGGCGATCACTTCGCGCGCAATTTTCTGCACATCGAGGTAGGTCTTTGATTTCACTTCCCCTGCCAGCACAACCTGCCCCGTAGTTACCAGTGTTTCACAGGCAACTTTGGAATTGGCATCCCAGGCAAGAAAATTATCAATAAGTGCGTCTGATATCTGATCGGCGATCTTATCAGGATGACCTTCGGATACAGATTCCGAAGTAAAGAGATAAGGCATATTTCGGTAAGTTTTAATTTTACGGTTGCAAAGATAGCATCCCGTCTAAATTTTTGAGTAAATAATTCGAAGAACCATTTTCTGTCCTGTTTTGGAACCTCCACCCAGTTTAACACGTCCTATCGCCATTGAATTCAGGTATGAAAATATCGGCGGACTGGCATAGCGTATCACATATGGGGAAAACAGGTAGATCGGGTAATTAGGATTGTTTCTGGTCATGATTTCCTGGACATACCTGGGGATATTGAATCGATATTCAGATACCACAGATCCTCCAGGCCCGTCAACTTTTTTGCTTTTACCACCGATCACATTAGGGTTATATGAGCCCTGGGGGAAGCCGTCCAGGACAAAAGGCTGTTGCTTTGCTTTAACCGTATCCAGATAGTCAATATAGAGAAACCCGGGGGCGGGGAAAATATCATCGTTCTGTCCTGCTGCCGGGATCTGCGTCATGCTTAATTCAGCACGGTGGATCACCACATTGCCTTTTAAGGCTTTGAATGCAGTAAGAGCCGGGATTTTTACCACAGTGTAGGTACCAGGAGGAGTTTGCATATAAACTACACTATCCGCTGCGCCGCCAATTGTTTGACCAACCTCAGATCCTGTATAATTTCTTGTGATATTGTTTGCAAAGGGAGCGTTAATGGGCCAGCGCCAGGTTTTGAAGGTAGTATCCTTCCTGGCTGCCGTATCATAACGGTAATATATTCTCAGGTAGCTATTGGAATCGCTGATGTTGAAACCCATGAGGGCATTGGCCAGGGAAGCTCCCGCAACATCAGGAACCACTGCGAAACCACGGAGATATTGCTGCATCAGGGAATCCCGGTGTAAAGGCTGACCAGCCGAAGTATCCAGGGCAAGCAGTTCCCTTCCAAAATCGTCACTCAGTCTTATTCTCAACTGATTGACCAGGGCCTGGCCCTTGGGGAAAATCGAATCATTCAGCACACTGGGTGCAAAGGTTCTGGTTCCCAGCATCCTCGTATAGGAGAACTGATCTGTAATGCGATAAGCTGAATCTCCCTTCATTGGCGCATCCAGCTGATATACATCGAATTTCTGGGCCCTGTTGGTATCACCTGTGGTGGTTCCGTTCCATTTGAGCGCCAGAACTACTGAATCCAGGTATAAACTGTCCTTAGCCTCATAAGGATAAGGATAGGAAGGCGGATTCATATAGAAGTATATGGAGCCATTGGTGGTGCCGAACTGGGGATCATTGCTGATATAACCAGCTACCATGGCCGGAGTTGTACCATCTACATTGGTAAACAGCCGGGGCTGGGTGGAATCGGGAAACAGGAAATTCTCGGTGATCACTTCGAGCGTGGTATCGAAAGTGGTGATATTATCCACTGCCGGAATGAGTTCTGATCCTATGTCTGTGGTTTTGATCTTTGTACAGCTGAAAGCTGCAAGAATGAGTACTATGATTACGGAAGATCCTCTCCAAAACTTGTTCCGATTCACCGGCAATTATTTATTCTTGGGTTAGTTGGCTTACTTGTCCGCAAGGTCGCGATACAATTGTAAATAGTCTGTTAAATCAGAATCAGGATTGAACGGTATGACCTTCTTGCCCCTCACCTTTCCGAACTCTTCTACAAGTTTCTTTTCCGTACCATCGGCTCCGAATGTTATGGCATCAGCATAAGTTGCTCCGCCCCTGAACATGGCCGTATTGTTGATCTCTTTGAATGGTTCCAGGTCTTTCTCCTTGATGGTGGCGTGTATCTGGGCTTTCTTGATAAAGTCCGCACCAAGCTTTTCCTTAAATGTATTCTGACCGATAGTGTAAACAACTTTGCTGTTGCCAAATACCGGTTCTTTCTTGTAAACAGTTTTCAGGTAACATGGGATCAGACCCGTCATCCAGCCTGAAGCATGGATAATGTCCGGAGGCCAGCCGAATTTCTTTACGGTCTCAAGTGCACCCTTGCAGAAAAAAATACTGCGGATTGCATTATCGTCGTACCATTTCTCATGTTCATCATTGAAAACGAATTTCCTTTTGAACATATCCTCGTTGTCAAGAAAATATACCTGCAGTCTCGCATTTGGCAGGGAAGCCACTTTGATCTGCAGGGGGAAATCGTCATTATCAATAGACACATTGATACCGGATAACCGTACAACCTCGTGTAACCTATGCCTCCTCTCATTGATCACTCCGAACCGAGGCATGATGCATCTCACTTCGAATCCACTGTCATTTGCCTTGATGGCAAGCTTGTTGACGATCTCTGAAAACTCAGTGAGTTCCAGATAGGGAGACATTTCGTTGGC
>DATGXN010000096.1:0-4646 GCA_035298945.1 Chitinophagaceae bacterium
TTAGCGGCAACGAAAACTATAATCTCGAACAACTGATCAAAAAAGCCTTACAATCTATTTGAATTAGACTTCTACCCTACCAACATCAAGTACATTGCCGAAAAGGTCAGTACCTGTTTTATTGATTTTTGTGTTATTTCTGACTGCTATGCTGGCAGGGGCTCATTCTTTTGCCCAGGTGCCGGATACCAGCCTGAGGACACGTGTGGATACTACCGGGCCTGTTAAAGACAGCAGCAAGTATATCCTCAGCCCGGCCGACACAGTGGTTACAGGGAACGACTCTTTGCGCTTTCCTATTACTGACCGCAGGGGAGAGAGGATGCTTTACCCACAGAAAAACAGCTTCGACCTCAACGATCCTTCCAATATTAAAGACTCCCTGGTTTATGATCCTGCCACCAATTCATATATCGTTTATGAGAAGATCGGCAGCAAATATTTCCGCAAACCGGGAAGATTGAGTTTTGAAGAATATTACCGGCTGCAAACCCGTAAACAGGAAACTAATTATTTCCACGACAGGGCGAACACCAGTTCCCTCATCAACCGCAGGTTGCAAAAACCCAAACTGGACGCCCATGACGGTTTGTTCAACCGTCTTTTTGGTAAAGGCAAGGTAGACATCAAGCCCCAGGGTGAAGTAAACCTGTTGGCAGGCTACCAGGGCCAGAATATTAAAAATCCAACCCTTCCGGAAAGGGCCAGGAAAAATGGCGGATTTGACTTCGATATGAACGCCAACCTGAACGTCCAGGGTAATATCGGTGAGAAACTGAAAATGCCGATCAGCTACAACACCCTGTCCAATTTTGATTTTGAGAACCAGCTGAAGCTGGACTACACAGGCTCATCTGATGAGATCTTTAAAAAGATAGAAATAGGTAATACCTCATTTGCCACCAAAGGCACACTGATTCCCGGAGCCCAGCAGCTGTTTGGTGTTAAAACCCAGATGCAGTTCGGAAAACTATGGGTGTCGACGGTTTACGCAAGCCAGCGTTCGCAAAGGCAGTCCATTGCATTGCAGGGCGGCGCGAATAACCAGCAGTTCTCATTGAAGGCAGATCAGTATGAAGAGAACCGTCACTTCCTGGTATCGCAATACTTCTATAAGAATTATAATACCGCCATGAAGAACCTGCCGATTATCAATTCGCAGGTCCAGATCATGCGTATGGAAGTATGGGTAACCAACAGAACCGGCGCAACAACAGATACCCGTGATATTGTTGGTTTGATGGACATTGGTGAAAACCAACCTTATCAGCAGCCGCCGATAATCAATTCATTTGGCGGTACATATCCTAATAACGGAGCCAACGACCTGTACTCTAAACTGGTGAATGATCCCAACAGCCGGAATCCATCACAGGTAGTGAACAAACTCGGTAGCTTAGGACTTCAACCCGTACAGGATTTCGAAAAAACATTTGCAAGAAAACTTGATTCTACACAGTATACCTTCCACAGGCAGATCGGTTTCGTTTCTCTGAATGTAACGCTGCAGCCCGATGAAGTACTGGCAGTGGCATACCAATATACTGTGAATGGAAAAGTATTCCAGGTGGGTGAGTTTTCGCAAGACGTTCCTGTGGATTCCTCATCGGGTGTTCAGAAAGTACTGTTCCTGAAATTATTGAAAGCAACTTCACCCCGTACAAGGCTTCCCATCTGGGATCTGATGATGAAAAACGTCTATCCTGTTGGGTATGGATTTTTGGAAAGAAAGGATTTTCAGTTCAACGTCTTATATGAAGAACCAGGGGGTGGTGAGAAAAGATATTTGCCAGAAGGTGACCAGGCAGGTGTGCCCATTTTGACCCTGGTGAATTTAGATCGTTTGAATAATCAGAACGATCCCCAGCCTGATGGTGTATTCGACTATGTGGAGGGATATACCGTGATATCACCACAGAGCCGCGTGATCTTCCCATTGATCGAACCTTTTGGTCGTGACCTGGAATTTGCATTTCAAACCGATCCAACACTACGTCAGAAATATCTTTATTACCCTCTGTATGATACCATCAAAGCGATAGCCCAAACCTATGCCAACCTGAATCGTTTCGTGTTCAAAGGAACTGCCAAAACAAATGGCGGAGGAGGTGGAGAAATACCGTTGAATGCATTCAACGTGCCCCCAGGTTCTGTGCAGGTTACTGCAGGCGGACAGGTACTTAAAGAAAATATTGACTATACCATTGATTATGTGTCAGGCAATATCACCATCATCAATGAAGCCATCAAACGTGCAGGTCTCCCGATCAATGTGAACTATGAGAACAATGCCACATTTGGTGTACAGCAAAGAACTTATCTCGGGTTGAGATGGGATTATCTGATCAACCGGAAACTCTCAGTGGGTGGTACTATGGTGCGTTTGAGTGAAAGACCCTTCTTCACTAAAATGGAGTATGGTATGGATCCCATTCGCAACTCCATGATGGGTGTGGATTTCAACTATAATGATGAGCTGCCCCGGCTTACAAAATGGCTGGGCAAACTCCCAAATTATAAACCAACGGGAACTTCAAGTATCACGGCATTCGCTGAAGCCGCTAAACTTAAACCAGGTCACTCACCACAGATAGGTAAAGGTGAAGAAGGCCTGATTTATGTGGATGATTTTGAAGGAACCAAAGCTAGTATTGATTTGCGTTTTCCGCTGGTGGGCTGGAACCTGGCGTCTACGCCCAAAGGTGCAACCGATGCAAGCGGTAATATCCTGTTCCCGGAAGCAGATCTTTTCAATGATCTGAATTACGGTAAGAACAGGGCTAAACTGGCCTGGTATAATATCGAGCCGGTGATGCAGGAAAGGAAGAATCCTAATAACCCCATCAAAGATCTTGACGAACTCTCAGATCCCAGGGTGAGGTCAGTGTCTATGCTTGAGATCTTCCCGCAGCGTACACCTGATTTCGGACAAAACCAGTTGGTAACATTCGACCTTGCTTATTATCCTAAAGACAAAGGCCCATATAACTACGATGCAACTGACGTTGATGCAAATGGTAAACTGCTGAATCCCACCAAACGTTGGGGCGGCGTGATGCGGGGCATCGACCAGACAGATTTTGAAACTGCCAATATTGAATTCATCGAATTCTGGGTGTTGGATCCTTTCATCAAAGCAACCAATCCCAAAGGTGGTTCACTATATTTCAACCTTGGTAACCTTTCTGAAGACGTATTAAAAGATGGCAGAAGATTCTACGAGAACGGATTGCCTACACCCACTATTCCTGCCCAGTCCACTACTTCCACATGGGCCAGGGTGCCTATCAATCCTATTCAGATCACACAGGCTTTCAGTAACGAACCGGCAGACAGGCCATACCAGGATGTGGGATTCGATGGGTATAGCGATACTGCTGAACAAAGGGTGAGGGGAGATTATCTTACCTCCCTGGCAAACCGCTTCGGTACAGGTTCTGCTGCATATACCAAGGCATTCCCTGATCCTTCCGCAGACAACTTCAGGTATTACCGTGATGCATTCTACGATCAGACAAAAGCGGGTATACTTGAACGTTATAAAGAATTCAACAGCCCTCAGGGTAACTCCCCGATAGCTGAAAACAATACCCAGTTCGCATCTGCATTTACACTTTATCCTGATTCGGAAGATTTCAACAGGGACAATACCCTGAACGAAAGCGAAGAGTATTTCCAGTATAAAGTGGATCTCAGGCCTCCAACAGCCCCTGCCATGCAGGTTGGACAGAATTTCATAGTGGATAAGAAAACCGTGAACGTCACCCTGGCAAATGGTAATAAAGAAGATCAGATCTGGTATCAGTTCAGGATACCGGTTTCCAAATATTACAGGAAGGTTGGTGAGATCCCTGACTTTAAATCCATTCGTTTTGTAAGGATGTTCATGACGGATTTTGAAGATTCAACCGTGTTACGTTTTGCAAAACTGGAATTGGTAAGGAATAATTGGAGAAGATTCACATTTGATATTGATACAGCAGGCCAGTATAAACCTATAGATCTTTCAGGTCCCACTACTTTCAATGTTTCTGCAGTGAATATTGAAGAGAACGATAAGCGGGATCCTATTCCTTACCGCGTACCACCTGGAATTGAAAGGGTACAGGCGCTGAGTAATGGTGGTATCAATATTCTTCAGAATGAGCAGGCCATGAGTATTCAGCTTTGTAACCTGCAGGAAGAAGATTCAAGAGGTGTATTTAAAACACTTAACCTTGATCTTCGCCAGTACAAAAAGATCTCCATGTTCATTCACGCGGAAAGTACAAAAGGTCAAAGGCCCATACAGGATGGAGACCTGAATGCGATCATCCGCGTGGGCCAGGATTATATCAGTAACTTCTATGAAGTCAAATATCCGCTTAAGCTTACTCCTTATGGCACTTCAGACGAGAATCTGATATGGCCGGCTGAGAACAACCTGGATTTCGATATGAAGCAACTGGTTCAGCTTAAAGCTGAAAGAAATCTTGCCAATGCCAATCCAAATCTGATCTACCGTAAAGTAATAAACGGCAAGATATATTCTATTGTAGGTAATCCAAACCTTGGAGAGGTGAGAGGTATTCTCGCAGGATTTGAGAATGCGAAAAGTCCTGATGGAACCGGCCGCCCCATTTGTGCAGAAGTCTGGATCAATGAAT
>DATGXN010000097.1:0-2241 GCA_035298945.1 Chitinophagaceae bacterium
TCTTAAGGAGCAATTTCCGGAAGTCAGGTTACAGAATAGGAAATCTTTGCAACCTGCAACCTGCAACCTGCCCCGGGGGGAATTACTCATTAAGATATTGTTTTTATCTCAAACATCTTCGGTGGAGAAAAGTTTTTCCGCCTCCATTTCAAATTCCTGCCTAGTAAGTTTTTTGCAGGCTGAGTTGGTGATAATGATATTGTTCAGGTCTTTCTGGCTCTCGATCTCGTTCTGAAGTACAAACCTGGTTTGTCCGGATCCCAGGATGTGAACGGTATGAGCATATCTCACCTTTTGAGCTACCTCTTTAATAAACTTTTTGATATGCTCGTTTTCCCTGTTCTGGTCGTGCAGCTGGCGGGAAATGGTGGCACCGAAAAGCCCGGTTTTGTCGTCAGTTTCACCCGCAAAACGATCCTGGGCATCATATTCATTGTGAATCACTTCATAATGATGGGTACCGTGCGGCTCGTCGCGGATGATCATGGCGGTACGACTGTCAATCCATATGGAATATAGCAGATCGTGATGATCTTTTTTCATACATGTATATTTTGAATACTCAAGGTAGGCCATCGTAGTGCCACGAAAAATGATGGAAGTCATTAGAGCAGGTGGCAGGTGGCAGGTTGCAGGTTGCAGGCAACCTGTAAAAAACGTATCTTTTTGGAATAATACGTCTATTCTATGCGCTTTTTCCTGTGCTTTGTTTTTCTCTTGTGGTCCGGCTTTGTCATCGCCCAAAAATCTTCTAAAGAGAAATGGGAATCCATGTTCAACGGGAAGAACCTCGATGGTTGGACCGTCAAGATCCGGCATTACCCCGCAGGAGAAAATTTCGGAAATACATTCCGGGTCGAAGATGGTAAGATGGTAGTCAGGTACGACGCTTATCCATCGTTCGACGAACGTTTCGGCCATATATTTTATAAGAACAAATACAGTTATTACAGAATCAGACTCCAGTACCGGTTTGTTGGTGAACAGGCAAAAAACGGACCTGGCTGGGCATACAGAAATAGCGGTATCATGGTGCACGGACAAACTCCAGAGAGCATGGGTAAAGACCAGGACTTCCCCGTTTCCATTGAAGTGCAGTTACTGGGCGGAAATGGCAAAGATCCCAGGACCACCTGTAACCTGTGTACTCCGGGAACCAACGTGGTGAAAGACGGAAAGCTACTCACCCAGCATTGCATCAATTCAACCTCTGACACTTATCATGGTGATCAATGGGTAACCGCAGAAGTTCTGGTGCTGGGCGACAGTATTGTAAAACATTATGCAAACGGGAAAGAAGTACTTAGCTACGAGAAACCCCAAATCGGGGGCGGAAACGTCAGCGGCCAGGAACTAACCTGGGGGACCGATGGTTTGCTACTCCAGGAAGGCACAATTTCTTTGCAGAGCGAAAGCCATCCCGTAGAATTCCGCAAGATCGAAATACTGGACCTGAAAGGATGCATGGATCCAAAGGCTTCTAATTACAGATCCTATTATGTGAAGTCTGACCCCTCAAAGTGCAAATACAAAAAATAGCAAAACGATTCCCGATCGAAATTTGGCACAACTGTTGTTAGATATATTAACATAAAAATAAGGAAGCAGAATCTGGCTAGTGTGATTGATTCTAGTTTCGGATGACAATGTTTTTTCTGCATACAGGTTTTGTGATATATGTTGTCATCTTGATATTATTCGACTACAGATAACTAAAAATAAAATTGCAGCTTCTGATTAGTGATGTGACAATTGTCACTTTCTGGTTTAGATATTTTTTAAATTTTCGTAGTATCCTCTCACACACTCATTCACTTTTGTAGAACCTTCAGAGAGATTCCCTTTTCCCTTGTAAGAATTATAGTAATTCCAATTCTGCAGGCTTCCCTCGCTTGCCGAACAGAGTTTGCGGTACGCATCGGCGTATTGATCAGTATGTTTCCATTACTCACTGTCAATAATATAAGTATGACCAACAAAACCTTAAAAACAACTTTGCTATCTGCAATTACCATCTCTATCGTATTCATATCCTGCCAGAAGGAGATGAGTGAAAAAAAGGCAGACCTTCCAAAGACTGTTTCAGCGGCAACTACAACCCTTGATCATCCCGGCAGAACCCTTGCCGCCAATTGCTTCCAATGCCACGGTACAAACGGGTATGCAGGCGAACTGAAGATCGCCACACAAAGTGCTTCTTCAATAGTAAGCAAGTTCAACAGTTACAGAACCAAGCCTGCC
>DATGXN010000098.1:0-12637 GCA_035298945.1 Chitinophagaceae bacterium
ACCACCGATCAGTTCATCAGTCACTGCAATGTCTGCCGGATCCCCGCTCAGCGCGGCCCAGCGGAAAGGGCCTTTCCCTTCACAGAATAAGGGACGGATATAAGCAGGAACAAAGCCGGGGAAATCAAATGAATTCTCCAGTCCGCGTTCTTTGGCACGGGCCCTGATATTGTTGCCATAATCAAAAGTAATAGCCCCTTTTTTCTGCAAGCCGATCATCAATTCCACGTGTTTGTACATGGAATCATAAGCAAGGTCAATGTATTTTTCAGGATCATCCACCCTGAGGACTTTGGCTTGTTCATAACTGATGGTATGCGGCCAATACCCGATCAGGGGATCATGCGCTGACGTCTGATCCGTAAGTGTATCCGGAATGATATTTCTTTCGTTTAGCCGTTGCAGTAAGTGTACGGCATTGCATAACACTCCAATGCTTTTGGCAACACCCTTCGAACGGTATTGCAGCGCGAGATCGATGGCTTCATCAATGTCGGTGACCTTTTCGTCCAGGTACCTGGTTTCAAGTCGTTTGTCGATCCTCCACTCCTCCACTTCCGCGATCAGGGCCACACCTTCGTTCATGGTAATGGCCAGAGGCTGCGCGCCGCCCATGCCACCCAGGCCTGCAGTTACATTCAGCGTGCCTCGGAGTGAGCCTCCAAAATGTTTATCCGCTGCAGCGGCATAGGTTTCATATGTACCCTGCACGATACCCTGTGAGCCAATATAGATCCATGATCCCGCGGTCATCTGGCCATACATCATCAGGCCTTTTTTCTCCAGCTCATCAAAATGTTTCCAGTTGGCCCAATTGGGAACTAGCTGGGAGTTGGATATCAATACACGCGGAGCATCCGGATGGGTTTTCATGATCGCCACCGGCTTCCCACTTTGTATCAGCAGGCTTTCATCATTTTCCAGTTTCTTCAGGCAGGCAATGATATTATGAAGCGCCTCGTGATTTCTTGCTGCTTTCCCCCTACCTCCATACACGATCAGGTCATCGGGGCGTTCTGCTACTGCAGGGTCCAGGTTATTCAGTAGCATTCTCAATGCAGCTTCCTGGATCCAGCCTTTACAATTCAATTCTGTACCGGTAGGAGTTTTTGGAATTGGTGGATGGACGGATTGGCTGACCGGCGAGTTATAGTTGGAATTCATCGTACCCTCCATTTAAGTTTAAATTCTTTGATGCAGAGAAATCATTCATTTCCCTGACGAATGAAAAATCGCTGATGATATTCCTGATCTTGATGATATCATCCGCAAAGATCCTGTCTTCCTCAGCAAAACCTACGAACTGCCTGACATAGCTGTGTGCACATTCAAGCAGGGCACTGCTTTTCAAGGGCCTCCTGAATTCGATGGCCTGCGAAGCGCTCATCAATTCTATGGCAAGAATATATTGCAGGTTATCGAGTACCTGGTTCAGTTTTCTGCCGCTGATGCTTCCCATGCTCACATGATCTTCCTGGCCCAATGAGGTAGGTATACTATCGGCACTGGCTGGAAAACACAGCGTCTTGTTTTCGGTGACCAGTGCAGCAGTGGTGTATTGGGGGATCATGAAACCCGAGTTCAGTCCTACATTATTCATCAGCAACATCGGCAGGCCCCATTTGCCTTCCAGCAGAAGATAACATCGACGGTCTGAAATATTTCCAATTTCAGAGGCAGCAAAGCAGGCATAGTCCAATGGCAGTGCCAAAGGCTGACCATGGAAATTACCACCACTGACGGTATCGTCAGCAGAAAATATGATGGGATTATCGGTTACCGCATTCAATTCAATGGCTACAAGATCTTTCAGGTGAAGCCAGGCATTTCTTGTGGCACCATGAACCTGTGGCATACAACGAAGCGAATAGGGATCCTGCACCCTGCCACAATCGATATGGCTTTCCATGATCTGGGAATCGGTGAGCAGGGTCCTTAATCTTTGGGCCACCAGCTGGTTTCCCCGGTAAGGACGAAGCTCATGAAGCCTTGCATCAAATGGAGCTTTGGTACCTGTCAGTGATTCAAGGCTCATGGCACCAATGATATCAGCTGCCTCCAGGCAATTGTGCAGCACCTGTACCGCCCTGATCGCAAAGGCCAGGATGAATTGTGTGCCGTTGATCAGGGCCAGGCCCTCCTTGGGACCAAGAACAACTGTATCCAGCCCGAACTCACGTAGAAGCATAGCCGAAGAATAGCGCCGTCCTTTCCAGGAACATTCGCCCAGGCCAACCAGTGGAAGGAAAAGATGTGCGAGGGGTGCGAGATCACCAGAAGCCCCTACGCTCCCCTTCTCGGGCACTATGGGTATCACGTCATTGTCAATATGCCAGCATATTCTTTCCAGCGTTGAAAGCTGCACCCCTGAATATCCTTTGGCCAGTGCATGAACTTTGGTGATCAGCATAAGCTTGGCCACTTCTTCGGGAATAGGGTTTCCCACTCCTACACTATGGCTCTGGAGGATCTTGTGCTGCAACAATCGCGTATCTTCTTCCGAAATATGGGTGTTGGCCAGGATACCGAATCCGGTAGTGATACCGTAAACAACTTTTTCTTCAGCAGCTATGGCCAGTACTTCCCTGTTGGATCTTTCAATATTTGCACGGGCCTCACTGTCTATCTGACCTTTGATCCGGCCGGCTGCCATATCGAGGGCTATCGATACGGTGAGTACACCGGTACCATATGAGAATGTTTTCATTATAAACGCAATCGTTTTTCAGAACCGGAAACGGTTCATAAAATTTCCGAAAGATAAAAAGACTCTTTACCAATACGTGACAAAATTTTACTTTAAAGCATGAAAATATTCCTGGCCGGCATTTTACTGCTCATTTGTATCGTTTCGGGAGCCCAATCCATCACCACGCTCACATCGTTTGAAAACAGTTCCATCCGGGGATTGAGCGTGGTCTCGGATGATATCATCTGGGCAAGCGGCTCTAATGGCATGGTGGCCCTGTCTACCGATGGGGGTAAACTCTGGAAATGGAACCAGGTAAAAGGGTTTGAGAAAGCGGATTTCCGGGATATTGAAGGGTTCGACCATAAGACGGCGGTGATCATGGCTGTTGCAGAACCTGCATTTATCTTAAAGACCTATAATGGTGGAGAAACATGGAAGGTTGTGTATTCCGACAGTACCAAGGGCATGTTCCTCGATGCCATGGAGTTTTGGGACAATGGTAATGGCATAGTAGTGGGTGATCCTGTTGACGGAAAGATCTATGTGGCGAGAACTGCGGATTTCGGAACCACCTGGCATCGGTATATGTCTAAAAGCCTGCCGTTAACTGAAGAAGGCGAAGCCATGTTTGCCTCCAGTGGCACCAATATCAGGAGACTGTCAAATACAGAAGGGATAGTGGTCACCGGCGGTAAACGGTCGCGCCTCTTGATCCATGAAAAATGGTTGGACCTGCCGATCTTACAAGGCGCTCAATCCACTGGTGCCAATTCTTTGGCCATTTGGAATGCACCACCTAAAAAACCACGCATCGTAATTGTTGGAGGGGATTTCACCCGGGATACGCTCACTGAGAAAAACTGTGTATACAGTACTGACCTGGGTAAAACATGGAAATACCCGGATCAGCCACCACATGGATACAGATCCTGCGTGGAATTTATTACCGGTGAGAAGCTGATCAGTTGCGGCACCAGTGGTGTAGACAGATCAGACGATGGAGGTAAAACCTGGAAACTGGTCAGCAAAGAAAGCTTTCATGTGTGTCAAAAGGCAAAAAAAGGCAATGCTGTATATCTGGCAGGTACAAAAGGAAGGATAGGCAGACTTGATGAGGATCAGTGATTCGAAACAAATACATGATCAATCTCCTGTTAATTGGGGCATTACTTAGTTATTTTTGCGGCCGTGAAAATCGTGTTGATTGTTTGTTTTCTTGTTTTTACCAGTGCCATGGTGCGGTCGCAGGTGGGCATTTTCAGCACGAATAGGTTGGCCATTGACACTTTATCGGGATCCGAGTATCCGCTGGGAAAATCCACTGCCAACAAAAGCAGGTACGTGAATTCCACTTCCCGTTACCTGGGGCTGGCCTATGAAGGTGGGTATATTCTGCCGGTAGATGATAAAGAACAGGTCAACCAGATGTTCAAAGCATCATTGTATCGTACCATCACAGTAACCAGTTCCTGGGACGTTTCTTCAACTTCAGTTTATTCCAAAATCTATCGAAAGCCGAAACTGGGCCTGGGCATTTCATTTGTCAATTTCCATAACGAAGTGATAGGCAAACCCATTACCATTTTTGGATTTACAGAAATCCCGGTAACAAGACCGGACTCGAAGTGGTACGTATCCTATGGGGTTGGTGCAGGTCTGGGGATGGGATTCCGGCATTATAATAAAGTTGAAAATCCCGGGAACATTGCCATTGGATCTTCCGTGAATGCCTACCTGGAAGCAAACTTCCATGCCGGCTACTGGCTTAGCCAGGAATTTCTGCTCACAGCTGCCACCGGGTACAGGCATTATTCAAATGGTTCAACCAAGCAACCCAACGCAGGTATCAATATCATTCCTGTACAATTATCTTTAAAGTACCAGACCAGGAAATTCCGTTATGACTCTCCCACCACTCCCTTGCCACGTTATCAAAAGAATATCGCATACACTGTCTACAATAGTGTAGGGATGAAACAGCTGCAGGTCGATGGCCCGATGGTTTTCAAGAACCTCACCGGTTTCAATGTGGGATACCAGTTTTCGTACAAATACCGGGCAGCCCTGGGCTTCGATATCAATTATACTTCGGGAGGCGGTGAAAGGGTTTCAGGCGACGCTTCTTCATTTTCAAAACATTTCAGTTACGGTCCTTACGCAGGCTGGGAATGGTTCTTTACGGACAGGATCTACGTGCCTGTTTATTTCGGTGTTTACCTGCACCGCAATTATGAGAACGACGAAACCAACCAGTTCTTCCAGCGGCTGGGTATCAGGTATCTTTTCCTACGTAGCAAACAGCTTTCAGCAGGCGTGGGCCTGAAAACCCATTTCGGCCAGGCTGATTTTGTTGAATTCAACCTGGGCTATACTTTCCGCTCCAAAAGATAATAACCATCTTTTTTGTTGGAACCAACCTGTATTAGCGGTGAGCAGTGAACAATGGCCATAATAAAACAAAAACAGGCTTTCTCATTTACTTTTGAGAACGCCTGTTTTTATATTTTTTGCAACCTGTAACCTGGCACCTGCTAATTCTGCGCCAGATTCCTGAAGTCTACCGGGACCAATTTACTCACGCCGGCTTCCTGCATGGTGACACCATAAATGATATCCACCGTACTCATGGTCATCTTATTGTGGGTTACAATGATGAACTGGGACTCTTTGCTGAACTGGCGGATCATGTTGGTGAACTTGTGTACGTTGGCATCGTCAAGCGGCGCATCTACCTCGTCAAGGATACAGAATGGAGCCGGCTTGATCAGGTAGATCGCGAACAGTAATGCAGTGGCTGTAAGTGTTTTCTCTCCACCACTCAACTGTGTGATCGATGTTGGTCTCTTACCTTTCGGCTTCGCAACAATATCGATACCTGTTTCTGCCAGGTTGTTGGGATCTTCCATGATCATATCGGCTGTATCCTCTTCGGTGAAGAGTGCCTTGAATACTTTCTGGAAATTCTCACGCACCTGATTGAATGTTTCCAGGAATTTCTGGTTCGCTGTTTCTTCAACCTCCTGAATGGTCAGCATCAGGCTTTCTTTCGCAGTCACCAGGTCGTTCTTTTGCTCAAGAATGAACTCGTAACGCTTTTTCATTTCCTGGAACGCTTCTATGGCTGTAGGATTGACCTCACCGATATTCTCCAGGCGCTTCTTCATCCTGTCGCAGGCTGCCTGAAGCTCTTCCTGGGTATCATCCGTTTTCCTGGCTTCATCAAGGATGTCGTCAATATTTACTTTGAATTCCACATTCAGCCTTTCCTTGATCCCTGCCAGTTGCAACCTCAGTTCATTCACCCTGTCTTTAATGGCAGTCAGTAACTGATCCACCATTTCTTTATCCTTCACTTTATGCCTGAGTTCACTTTCTTTTTCATTTAGCGCATTGCGCAGGTTATAATAAGCCTGGTCTGCTTCATTCAGTTTCTTCTCTTCATCTTCCTTACGCTGCAGCAGTTCCACCAGGGTTTCCTGGATCAGATCCAGTGAGCCCGCGGTTTCATTGATGCTGGCAGAAGCTTCGTCCAGCTGTTGGGTACTGTTGGTGATCTGCACACGCAGGTCGTTCAACTGGTTGGTCTTGAACACGGCCTCCTGCTTCAAGGCATTCACCTTGCTTTGCTGGCGTGTGAACTGGATATTGGCATCGTTATAGGCAGCATTGGCAAAATTGTACTCCTGCTCAGCCATGGTATAATCCTGCTCCATGCCCTGCAGCTTTATTGCAAGCTCTTCCAGCTGAAGGTTGAACTTATCCAGCATCTCGCGAACATCCGCGATGCTGTCTACATAATTTTGCTTCTGTTCTTCCAGCTCACCTATCCTCTTTACACTGTTCTCCTGGGTCTGCTGAAGATTCTCCAGTTTACTCGAAAGGCCTACCACCTGGTTAGCCAGGTTATTGATCAGTTCCTGGGTTTGTTTGATCTGGTGCTCTTTCAACTGTTCGTTGAAGCTGATCACTTCATTATGCCTTGCCTGGATCCTGGCCTTCAATTCATTTACGATGGTTTCCTGGCGGGCTATGTCTTCTTTCAGTTTTTCAAGGTTCTTTGCACGACCGATCTTCTTCCCTTCAAATAAACCCACACTACCACCAGTCAGCGAATATTTTCCTTTTACATATTTACCGTGCTTCTCTATCACCACATGGCCATTGGAATTGGCCAGGGCTTCTTCACTTTCAGCTATCAGTACATTGCCCAGCAGGTATTTTACGAGGCTGGAATATTTGCCATCGTATTCAACCACATCCAGGGCTGGAAGTGTTCCCGGAATTTCGTGAATTTCATAGGGCGTGCCGGGTACCCCGTTCAATTTATCCAGCAGGAAGAAATTCGCCTTCCCTTTCTGGTTGGCATCCAGCAGGTGCACTGCGGTGAGACCTTCCTTCAGGTCGTTCACCACATAATAGTTCAGGTAAGGTTCAAGAACGTTTTCCAGCGCTGCACGATATTCTTCCTTAACATATATAATGTCTGATAGTATCGGCGCCTGGTGATTCCAGTTGGTATTATTATGGAGGAACTTGACACTTTCGGGATAGCCTTCCATGGAGTCGATCAGGCTTTTCAGCAGATCGTGCTCATTCTTCCTGGAATCCAGCTTACGGTTTTCTTCGGCCAGTTCATTACGGAGCTGTTCGAGAATGGCCTGGGTTTGAAGGATCTGCTCTTTAGTGAACTCATGCTTTTGCTGGAGTTGCTCAAGGTCCGTACGTTTTTCTTCAAGCTCGGCCTCTTTGGCAGCTTTATCCGAACTCACCTGCTCGATCATCATCCTCCTGTTCTCCTGTTCTTCATGGAGCTGGTGGATGGCCCTTTGGAGGTTCTGTATGGAACTGTCAGCCACGGCTACCTGCTTTTCAGCATCGAACTGCTGACGTTGCAGAGCCTGGTTGGTTCTGCGCAATTCCTCAATGGCATATCTTTTCTCGTCGAAAAGGCTTCTTTTGGATTCCGTATCTGACCGTAAAGTTTCCAGCCTCTCTTCCAATTCAACCACTTTACCTTCTTCTTCCGTGATCTGCATGCTGGTAAAGCTGATACTTTCTTCGATACCCCTGAGTTGGCCATCGGCTTTTTCCAGGAAGGAACGCAGTGAACCCTCCCGCTCCCGCAGATATTGTAAGCGTTGTACAGAAAGGTTCTTCTCCCCTTCCTTGCCACGTACATCATTCAACAGGTCATTGAAAGAATGCTGCATATCCTGCAGGGCTTTCTCTTTTTCAATGAACGAAACTTTTTCCTGTTCAATGGCGGCCTCTTCAACAGCTATGGTAGCTTCCAGCTCAACCTTGCGGTTGGTTTCAGCTTCTTGCTGGCCAGTGAGTTCCTTATAGGTAAGATTGAAACCTTCCAGTGCTGCTTTGGCCAGTTCTATCGAACTTTCTTTATAATCTTTTTTGATCTCGAAATACTTCTCAGCTTTTTTGGCCTGGTTCTCCAGTTGCTTGAGCTGGTTATTGATCTCGAAAAGGAGGTCTTCGATCCTGTTCAGATCCTGTTCGGTGGCATCCAGTTTCAAACGGGCTTCTTTCTTCCTCGTTTTATAAATGCTGATACCGGCAGCCTGTTCAAGCATCCTGCGTCTGCTGTTCTCCTTATCCTTGATAATATCATCCACCATGCCCAGTTCAATGATGGCATAAGAGTCTGTACTCACACCGGTATCAAGGAAGAGGTTATGGATGTCTTTCAACCGGCACTGCACATCATTAAGCCTGTACTCACTTTCCCCGCTCTTGTAAAATTTACGTGTAACGGTGACCGTATTGAATTCTGTTGGTAAAAGATTTCGTGTGTTTTCGAAGGTGAGGCTCACTTCAGCAAGTCCTGATGCACTCCTTGATTTGGAACCGTTAAATACCAGGCTCTCCAGGTTTTCACTACGGAGATTACTGATCTTATGTTCACCTATCACCCACCTGATGGAGTCAACGATATTGGATTTACCGCATCCGTTTGGACCGATGATGCCAGTGATCCCCTCGTCGAAATTGATCGTGGTTTTATCAGCGAAGCTTTTAAAACCTTTGATTTCCAAACTTTTTAATCGCACAATTGGGTATTTATGTTGAAATGAACAATGAAAATTCAGCGTGTAAAATAGGCTCTTGATTCGGGTTTGGATAAACCAGTTATTCACAAGCGTGAATAAGTAAAATTCAATAATTTAAAAAGCATCCCCCACCTGCACCAGGAACCAAGATCCCTGCTGCATTCTTTCATTTTACCTCAAATTAAATTTCAGGTATACTTGCGCTATAACGGCTTTAAGTAAAATTTGAAGTAAGTGCTGCAAATAAGGGGCCGGAAATCCCTTTAAATTTGCCAATTTATAAGCTGCGCGGGCTTTGCTTTTTAGGTGTGGAGAAACCAGAACCGGCTGATCATTTGATCACGATGTCGTATTTACCCAACAATCCCGGTAAACCATCGACTGAGAACACTGCTTTTCTGATGCGGTTGTGATCGGGATTGATGGCATAATGATAGGAGCTTCTGAAATCAGCTTTTTCAAGTGTGGTATGATCAAATACAGCACCCTGAAGATCAGATTTGACAAACTCGGCACCGGTCAGGTCAGCACCTGAAAAATCAACTTCCTGCAATTCACATTTCACAAACCGGGCCTTCTGCAGCTTCATTTCTACGAAAGAAGACAACTTAAGCACGCAGTTGCGAAATTCAGGAGGAACCAGGAATGGAAGGCCGTTTTCGAACCGGAGCCCCACCATCTTACAATTTTCAAATCTCACTTCCCGAAAAGATGTTCTGGAAAGTCTCGCGTTGCTGAGGTTGGATTCTGAAAAAACGCACTCGATAAAAATGAAATCCGAGAGATCGGCACCGGAGAGGTCGCAGTTGATGAATTCGCAGTTTTCGTACTCCCCGGCGGTCAGCGGCTCCTCTTTGAAATTGATATGCTCGTATTTTCCGTCGGTCATCTGCAGTTGAGGAACAGGTTCCTGCCTGGTCCGGCATCAAATGTACAATAAGGCGCAAAGTTTGCAAGCCTGTTTCATATATGAGGTAAATTACATGATGCGGTGGGTTGTTTTATGGATATTCCTGTTGATGTGCAACATCGTTTCGGCCCAAAAACTGGTTGGGAAGCTGATCTCCGACGGCCAGCCCCTGGCCATGGCCAACGTGATCATCTTTAAAGAAAAAGACAGTACAAAACCTGCAGTTTTCACGTCTTCGGACAGCCTGGGCACATTTACAGGCAAACTGCCTGCACCGGGAACTTATGATTTACGGATCCAGCTGATAGGTTTTACACCCTGGAGGAAAACGATCACGGTGGGCCCGGAGGGTCTTGATCTGGGTGTGGTAAACATGGTGCTTGAAAACAAATCCATGCAGGAGATCACGGTAACCGCCTGGAAAAAAATGATCCAACGAACCAATTCCGGTTTTACTGTACAAACAGACGCCATACTTACCCAGGCAGCGGGAACTGCCACGGACCTTCTCGCCAATATTCCCAGTGTATTGGTTGACCCCGAAGGGGCTGTATCCATCAGGGGTAAATCCCCCCTGATCCTCATTAACGGGAGAAATTCCAACCTGGGGAATAATCTGAACCGGATCCCCGCCAGCAGTGTGGAACGCATAGAGATCATTAATAACCCGGGTGCGAAATACGATGCTGACGGCGAAGGAGGTGTGATCAACATCATCCTCAAAAAAAATATGAACCAGGGCACTAATGGAGCTTTTGCATTGAGCGGTGGCTATGGTGCCCATGAGCGATTCGCAGGGTCTTTTATGTTGAACCACAGACCCGGCAATACCAACCTCGGATTATCTTATGATACCAGGGTGGGAAGAAGGACCCGGCAGATCGAGGCATCCAGGGAGAATTTTGACCTGGACGAAGGACATTATCTTGACCAGCATCGTTTTGACGAACGCAAAGAGATCAACCATAACCTGAAATTCAATGCAGACCATACTACGAAACGAAAAGATGTTTTCAGTTTCGAAGGGATCTATAGTTATGGTAACGACTGGAATTACGAAACCCTGCACAGCGCACTCAGCAACAAAGCCGGGATCTTCGGTGAAGGCAATGTTCGCATCTCGGACGAAAGGCAGGTTGAAAATGAATTTGAAGGAAGCCTGAATTATACCAGGAAATTTTCCGATGCCAGGAGGATGCTCAGTGCAGGTATCTCTCACTCTTATGGAGACGAATCTGAGAATACCCGCATTGAATCCATGGCCACCAACGAATCAGAAGTGGCCATCAGCGACCCCTATTATCAGAAAACCAGGAACGATCAGCTGACACATATCACCAACCTGAGGCTGGACATGACCTTCCCCCTGGGCGGCAGGGCTTTGCTGGATGCGGGATATAAAGGCATCATCAGAAAAATTCATTCAGATTTCGAAACCTCCCATGAAGAGAATGGCGGATATGTTCCGGATCCATTGGCCAGCAATATTTTTGATTTCGATGAGCAGGTGCATGCGATCTATGGAACTTACAGATCTACTGCAGGTGAACAGGAAAAATGGAAATATGAGGTGGGTCTTAGGCTGGAACAAATGATGAATAAAGGGGAATCTGATAAAGCATTATCATCTTTTTCCAACAGCTATTTTAATTTTTTCCCTAACCTCAATGTATCGTACAAATTCAATTCCGGTTCATTTGTGAAAATGAATATTGGAAGAAGAATTAACAGGCCGGGGCTGGGTCAGCTTAACCCATTCATCGATATCACAGATTCGCTCAATCCCCATGGTGGCAATCCGGATCTGAAACCTGAACTGGTCAATACGGCAGAACTGGGCTGGGGAAAAGACTGGGAACATTTTTCTGTCAATGCCAATTTGTTTTACAGGGCCGGGCATAACACCATACTGCCTTATGTACAACTGTTTCCCGGGGGAATTGCCTTATCCAGGCCCGAAAACATAGGCAGTTCCACCACAGCGGGAATGGAGACTTTCTTATCTGTGAATACCGGGAAGATCTGGAACAGTACGGCCAGTATCTCAATGTATCAGCAGGTGATCAAAGGCAATGTGGGGTTGGATGATATTAACAGTTCTGTGTTCAGCTGGTATACCAAATGGGTGAACAATTTCAATATCCGGAATAACCTGAGAGCGCAGATCCTGTTGAACTACCAGGCGCCTACTGCAGTTCCCCAGGGTACCAGGATCGCCGTGTACAATGCAGATATCGGGGTTCAGCAAAAGGTTATGAAAGGGAAAGGAAGAATTGGCCTGACGGTTACTGATATCTTCAATACACTCAAAAATGGGAACAAGCTGGAAACGGCGGATTTCAAATCTTACAGGTATTCCAAGTCAGATACCAGGGCGGTCTTTATCACATTTGCGATGACATTTGGAACTGCATTCAAGGAAAAGCTCATGGAGAATAAATACTCACACGAATGATCAGTTCTTAACGATGAAGCTGCTTGCGGGGTCCATCTTGATCGTTTTGCCCGTGCTTTTGACCTGGAGGATCATTCTCTTTACAATAACTTTCTCCCCTTCCGGAAGACGGGACAAAGCATTTCTGATTTCTTCAGTAAATAAGTCACCCGAGAAAGAATAGAAATCATCTCCTATCTGCAGTTCGCAACAGGAAAGTATGCATTCATTGTAAAGACCCGAAGCATCCTTGATATCACCACGGATCTTCAAGCCTTTTGCGCTGTCTAACTGATCGTGGCTGATGGCAGAAACATTATAACCGGCATCTCCCAGGCTGATCTGGGGGAAAGGCATATTGGTAGATTGGTAAACCAGGGTTACGCTATCCTGCTCCATGCCCAGTGTGATAGTAACGGGGCCGTATAAGCGAGGTTTGACGATCAGGGAAGTGGAATCTGCGGAAATGCTGACGGAAGCTTCTTTAGAAGAGGCAGAATAGATGCGGGCACTGTCTGACTGTCTCAATTCATTAC
>DATGXN010000099.1:0-26030 GCA_035298945.1 Chitinophagaceae bacterium
ATTGGGTACCATTGGCTGGATAGCCACAGGTTGGATGATCGACAAAGTACTGAACATCACAACCGATCAGCTCGCGGTTACATTCAAGATGGCTGCAGTAGCTTCCGTGGTCCTGGGTTTGTTAAGCTTTATCCTTCCTGATACCCCGCCGAAAGCCAAAGGCACCAAAGCATCTTTTGCACAGATCCTGGGAGCAGATGCATTTGTTCTTTTTAAAGACAGATCATTCACCATATTCTTTATCGCTTCTGTATTGATCTGCATTCCACTCTCCTTCTATTACAGCTTCACCAATCTCTACCTGACCGAGGCAGGTATGAAAAACGTGACGAGCAATATGACTTTTGGACAATTCTCCGAAGCTTTCTTCATCTTACTGATCCCATTCTTTTTCAAAAGACTTGGTGTAAAATGGATGATCGCTTTTGGCATGATCGCATGGGCCATCAGGTTTCTGTTGTTCGGCTATGGTGATGCAGATGCAGGGATATGGATGCTGTATGCCGGTATCATTATGCACGGGATCTGTTTTGATTTCTTCTTTGTCACCGGGCAGATCTATACTGACAGTAAAGCAGGACTGAAGATCCAGAGCCAGGCCCAGGGTATGATCACCATGGCTACCTATGGTATCGGCATGTGGATAGGCACTTTGCTTTCAGGTTATGTAAAAGATCATTACACTTCAATGAATACGGTGGACTGGAAATCTGTCTGGATGGTACCTGCAGGTATTTCTGTGGCGGTGCTGATCCTGTTTGTTATATTTTTCACTGACAACAAACATTCAGCTGCCCATACCCAAACAGGCGAAGCGCTACCCGAATAATTTTTCACTTGCCATAAAACTATATTATGAGAGTATCGATGCTGGGATCAGGGTTTATTGGAAGATTCTATGCTGATTCCATTCAGGGCTTACGCAGTAGAGACCAGGTGTTCTCTATCTATTCAAGGCGCGAAGAAAGCGCAAAAAAGTTCGCAGAAGATTACGGATGCCAACACTGGACTACGAATATGGAAGATTCAATAGCTCATCCTGATGTTGACGTAGTTTGCATCGCGTTGCCAAACAACCTGCATGAAGCTGCTGTATTGATGGCCTGCAAACATAAAAAAGCAGTGATCACAACCAAGCCTTTGGGCCGGAATGCTGCAGAGGCAAAGCGAATGCTGGAAGCAGTTGAAACAGCCGGGATCTTTCATGGTTACCTGGAAGACCTTGTATACACACCAAAATTCCTGAAAGCCCACGAGAGTGTGAAGAACGGTGCATTGGGAAGGATCCTCTGGGCGAAATCCCGTGAAACACACCCTGGTCCTCACTCTGATTGGTTCTGGGATATAGAACAGGCGGGTGGCGGATGCATTCTTGACCTGGGCTGTCATTGTGTAGAGATCACCAGGAGTTATATCGGGAAAGATATTAAACCCGTTGAAGTGATGTGTTGGGCTGATACACAGGTGAAGCCCATCGACGCGGAAGACCACGCGATAGCACTCATTAAATATGAGAATGGATCGATAGCGCAGTTTGAAGTGAGCTGGACATTCCGCGGCGGCCTTGACCTTCGTGATGAAGTGATGGGAACAGAAGGCACAATATGGGTGAATAGTTTTCTCCGCACCGGATTTGAAATGTTCACTACAGGTAAAGGAGCAGACTATGTAGCAGAAAAAGCCGAAAGCAACAGTGGCTGGTTATTCCCGGTTGGTGATGAACTTAATGAACTGGGCTATAATCATATGTTCGCTGAAATGTTCAACTCAATAGAACAAGGCACTCCACCCAAAGAAACATTTTACGATGGCTATGTTGTGAATGCGGTGCTGGATGCAGCATATAAATCGGCCAAATCAAAATTATGGGAGCCAGTTATACTTGACATCTGGAGGGGCAGAACGGGCGTATCCAAAGACAGCCATCTTATTGAATACGATGCTGACCACTATTTAGTGAAAGAAGAAATGACCCACTACGGGGCAAAGAAAGTGATCCTGAAGAATAAACATACCGGAAAAATTATCGAGAAAGTAAGTTGAAACAGCAGTGAGCAGTAAGCAGTGAGCGGTAAGCAGGAAAAATAAAAAAGGTTGTCAAAAAATGGCAACCTTTTTATTTTTATCGAGTTCTACTGCTCACTGCTTACTGCTCACTGCTCACTGCTTAAGACTAAATCACTGTTTTGATTTTAGCAACCAACTCAGACTTCGTAATAGGAATTCCCATCACTTTATTGAAAGGAATGGCATCCACCAGGTATTGATCACGAATGATCTTTACGAGTTGGCCATTATTAATTTCTGGTATCAATACTTTGTCATAATTCCTGATCATTTCACCAAGGTTTCTTGGGAATGGCCTGATATGGCGAAGATGTGCGTGAGCCACTTCATAACCCTGGGCCTGAAGTTCTGCGCAAGCACTTTTGATGGCACCATAAGTAGATCCCCAACCGATCACCAGCATCTTTCCTTTTGCAGGACCGCTGTCCAATGTTTGTTCAGGAATATAATCTGCAAGCTTATCTACTTTGGCCTGCCTGATGTTCACCATATGCTGGTGGTTATCCGGATCGTAGCTTACATTACCGGTAACATCCTGCTTCTCCAGGCCTCCGATACGGTGTTCCAGGCCGGGTGTACCGGGAATGGCCCATGGCCTTGCATATTTTTCATCCCTTTTGTAAGGTTGGAATTTTTCTTCATCCTCGTCGAGCGCTTTCTTGAAATTCACTTTGATCTCAGGAAGATCGGCTGAAGTAGGGAATTTCCAGGGCTCGGCACCATTGGCGATATAACCATCGGTCAGGCAGATCACCGGTGTCATATGTTGGACTGCAATTCGCGCTGCTTCATAAACAGTGGCAAAACAATCGCTGGGGGTAGACGCAGATACGATAGGCATCGGGCATTCACCATTCCTTCCATAATAGGCCTGCATCAGGTCACTCTGCTCAGTTTTAGTTGGCAAACCGGTTGAAGGTCCACCGCGTTGTACGTTCACGATCAACAGCGGAATTTCCATCATCACAGCAAGACCCATGGCTTCACCTTTCAGTGCGATACCAGGACCTGAAGAAGTGGTTACAGCAAGTGAACCACCATAACTGGCACCTATAGCCGAAGAAATCGCTGCGATCTCATCTTCCGCCTGGAATGTGCGTACACCAAAATTCTTATACCGGCTCAGTTCATGGAGAATATCAGAGGCCGGCGTGATAGGATAAGAGCCAAGGAAAAGAGGAAGTCCGCTTTTCTGCGAAGCAGCGATCAGGCCATAGGCCAGGGCCTGGTTTCCCATTATGGAGCGGTAAGTACCCGGCTCCATCTTCGCTTTCTCAACTTTATAGCGTGTAGTAAAAGTTTCAGTGGTATCGCCAAAATTATATCCAGCCTGTAATACTTTCAGGTTACTGTTCAGGATATCATCTTTCTTACCGAATTTATCTTTAAGGAAGCTGACCGTACTGTCCATTTCCCTGTTGTACATCCAGTACAAAAATCCAAGCACGAACATGTTCTTGGCCCGGTCTTTTTCCTTGGTACCCATGGTGAAATCCTTCAGGGCTTCCCTCGTCATTTTAGTGACGTCCATTTTAATCACGTCGAAGCTGGCCAGGGAATTATTTTCCAGGGGGTTATCTCCTTCAGCGTAATTGGCAAGCCTGAGATTCTTGGCATCAAAACCATCTGTGTTCACGATGATCTTTCCGCCTTTCTTGATCATCTTCAAATTGGTTTTCAGAGCGGCCGCATTCATGGCTACCAGCACATCGCACTCATCGCCAGGGGTATATACGGGGGAAGATGAAAACCTGAGCTGGAATCCGCTCACACCGGGAATAGTACCCAATGGGGCCCTGATCTCAGCGGGGAAATCGGGGAATGTGGCCAGGTCCATTCCCATCAAAGCTGTGTTATTGGTGAACTGGCTGCCAGTCAATTGCATACCATCACCACTGTCTCCTGCAAATTTTATCACTACATCCTGGAGTAATTCGTCTTTTCTGTTCATGTATATCTGTTGGGTTCTGCTAATTTACGTAAGAGTGACGACCCAACGGAATTTTACTAACGAAAATCATTTATTGAGAACCAGCAGATTAGCTTTTACCGGTTTCCGGCATTCGATGAGTGAGCGGATTTCAACGTTTGACGGTTTGCAGAACTACTATCGTAGATCTACCTTTGAAGGGTAATAATTAATGATAATTACTGCAGCATATAGCAGTCAAAAATATTGATAACTACGGATGGTTATTGGATGTGTACACGGCGATCGAAAGATCGCCGTTTTCCATTGTAACCAATGGAAAGAGAGAGTCAGAGAGCCAAAGAGCCAGAGAGTCAAAATCAGAGAGTCAGAGCTATATGCTGACTCTCTGATTTTGACTCTCTGGCTCTCTGACTCTCTGGCTCTCTAATTATATTCCGTCTCCATCCAGCAGATTCCCGATCCCGCCTAAAATACTTCCCTCCTCTTTACGATGGGTAGTACCATAAGACAGTATCCTTGAGGCAAGCCTGCTCACGGGAAGGGTTTGCAACCAAACCTTGCCCGGCCCGCGGAGAGTGGCAAAAAATAAGCCTTCCCCACCGAATATGGAATTTCTGATGCCGCCTATGAACTGGATGTCGAAATTGATCTCCTGGGTATAACCCACCACGCAACCGGTATCCACTTTGATCACCTCACCCGGTGCAAGAGTTCTGGAAAACACGTGACCACCCGCATGCATGAAGGCAAATCCATCCCCTTCCAGTTTCTGCATGATGAAACCCTCACCACCAAAAAGACCTGTACCGAGTTTTCTCTGTAATGAGATGCCCACCGATACTCCTTTAGCAGCGCATAGGAAAGCATCTTTCTGGCAGATCACCTTGCCGCCATATTCCATGAGATCGAGCGGAATGATCTTACCTGGATATGGAGAAGCAAAAGAGACTTTTTTCTTACCCTGGCCCATATTCGTGTAAGCCGTCATGAACAGGCTTTCGCCGGTAAGTACTCTCTTTCCGGCCGACATCAGCTTACCAAGAATTCCTCCTGTCTGCTGCTTTGAACCGTCGCCAAAAATAGTGGCCATTTGTACGCCTTCGTCCATCATCATAAAACTTCCGGCTTCGGCGATCGCTGTTTCCTCGGGGTCAAGTTCCACTTCCACATACTGCATTTCCTCTCCATAGATCTTGTAGTCAATGTCGTGATTCGTCCTGGTGCTCATATCTCGAAAAATTTAAAAGTTAAAATTATGAAGTAAAAAAATACGCTGCCGTTGCATAGGCCCAAAAAAAAGCATCCTTACCGCAACTTGCGCTAAGGATGCTCCCTATCTTCCTATCTCTCTATCTCTCTATTTCTTCAACGTTCCATTCCAAATCGGTTTCCCCTGTATCTTTCTGATCAGGTACATCAGCCCGGTAAGAACGAAAAACAGCGGTCCGAGTAACCCGAATATGCTGATCCATCGGCCATGGTAGAATTGCGACATCGGCCTTCTCAGCCTTTCAGCCAGAATGTACATACCAGGCACCATGATCAAAGTCATGAAAAATGCAAACATCAGACCCCAAATGATCGTCCATGAAAGCGGTTTCCAGAATACAGCATTGTCACCTCCAAAGAAGATATTAGGATCCCAATCTGTAAACATGGTCACGAAGTCGATATTTAGTCCTACCGCCAGGGGGATCAGGGCCAGGATGGCAGCAAGAGCAGTCAGCAGCACCGGGATGATCCTGGTTTTGCCCGCTTCGATCACAGCCTCACGGGTCCGATAGCCACGGCTTCGAAGTTCGTCGGCAAACTCAATCACCAGGATACCGTTCTTCACCACTATACCGGCAAGACCAATAATACCGATACCTGTCATCACCACAGAAGCCGTGCTTCTCGTGATCGCATATCCCAGTAATACACCAATCACGCTGAATATGATCTCAGACAGTACGATCACTGTTTTACTCAGCGAGTTGAACTGCAGTACCAGGATCAGCAGGATCAGGCCTATCGAAATGAAGAGTGCAGTCTGAAGGAAACTCATGGTTTCGGCCATTTGCTCCCCCTCACCTGTTTGGGCAATCGACACATCCTGTGGCTTATCGTTGAACTCATTGATCGCTTTGAGGATATCTGCATTCACGCCTGCAGGTGTGTAGCCCTGTGATGTAAGTACGTTACCGAAGATGGTGATCACACGCTTCAGGTTCTTTCGCTTAATACTTCCGTAAGTACTGGTGAGTTCAAAGTTTACAACAGAACTGATTGGCACCTGTTTGATCTGGCCCGATGTGAAGTCACGATAAGTGATCCTCATGTTGAGCAGATCGCTAAGGTTACGGCGCTGTATTTCATTATTTCTTAACTGGATCTTGTATTCATCCTCATCGAGTTTCAGCTTGGAAACCTCTTTACCGAATAATGCGGTCCGGATCTCCATACCAACCTGGGCTGTTGAAATACCTTCTATCAATGCTCTCTCACGATCAACTTTAATGGTGATCTCAGGATTATTGATATCGATGTCGAGTTTCAACTCTTCCACACCGGGAATATTCTTACGCTGCAGATAATTCTTCAGGTTGATCGCGGTAGTGGTAAGCGACTCAAAATTCTCACTGCTTACCTCGATATTGATCGGAGGTTGTGTAGGAGGACCGGATGATTCCTGGCTAACAGAGATCTCCGCACCCGGGATACCCTTAATGCTTTTACGCACCTGGTCCAGGTAAGGTTTCGTGGAAACGCCATGCCTCTCTTCAAATGGAACGAAGTTTACCTGTATCCTTCCTAATTCAGGCCTGGTACTCCGGTCACCACTGCTTGGATCAGATGCACCAACGGCTACGTTGGCGATCACTGATTCCACAACCGGGTTTTCTTTACCATTTTCTATTCCCAGCACAGAGTACACTTTCTTTTCCAGCACATTGGTCACTGAATCTGTATACTTCACATCAGTACCCGCTGGTAGCCGGAGGTATACATATATATTATTGGGGTCGCCTTGCGGGAAAAGTAATACCGGCACCTTCCTTGCACCAAAAAACATGAAGGATGCTACCAGCAGAACAAATGTTCCAACAAGGAGCAAAGCTGGTCTCCATCCTTTAAGGGCCCATCGCAGCAATTTCTCATAACTGTTCATCATCGCCGGCAGCACTTTATCCTGGAAATTCAGGATCATATCATTCAGGAAATACCTGTTCAGCACTACCAATACCAGGAAGAAGAACAGGAGATTCCCAAAGAATCTGTATCCCGCCTGGTCTGTTCCGTAACCAACGGCGTCCAGTAAAACAGCAAGAATTAATGTGACCCAGAATGCTGGTTTTTTGAAGATCAGGTATTTTGGCTCTCTGACGTGCTTATCATCTTCATGCCGCATGAAATCAACCGCAAAAACCGGGTTCATGATATAGGCCACAATAAGTGAGGCTGTAAGGGTGAAGATCAGCATGGTTGGCAGGTAGATCATGAACTTACCAATGATCCCCGGCCAGAATAATAGCGGGATGAAAGGAGCCAGTGTGGTGAGCGTACCCGCAAGTACCGGCACAAACACTTCCCCTGCCGCATATTTAGCCGCATCTTCCGATGACATCCGGCCTTCACCCTGCATGAATATCCTGTGTGTATTTTCAATCACCACAATGGCGTCATCCACCACAATACCCAATCCGAACAGCAAGGCAAACAAGGCGATAAAATTCAGGGAAATATTACCCCCGACAATGAATTCAGCCGATGGCAGGAATATGAAGGCCAGGAACATACTCAGTGGCACTGACAGTGCTACAAAGAATGCATTGGTCACACCCATGAAGAACATCAGTACCAGCACTACCAGTACGAAACCGATGATGATGGAATTCACCAGTTCTGTGAAAGATGCACCCGCTTTTATACTCAGATCACCCGTAATACTTATATCAAGATTCTTGGGAAATTCTTTTTTCTGAAGATCTGCAACCGTTGCCTTGATCTTTTTTGACGCCTCGATCAGGTTCTCACCTGAACGTTTGATGATACTCAGGCTCACTACGTTTTTCCCGTTCATACGGGCATAACTCTCTTTCTCTTTCACCGTATCCCTGATCTCTGCGATATCGCGGAGGTAAATAGGAGCTCCGTTGAAATTCTTTACGATCACCTGGTTAATATCATAAGCATTATCGAACTGGCCCTTTACACGCAGTGTTCTTTTCTGATCGCCAATCTCCAATAAACCGCCGGAAATATCCGCATTCTCACGGGCCACGGCAGATTCAATATCATTGAAAGTGACTTTGGCCACCTGCATCTTGTAGTTATCCACGTTGATCTGTATCTCACGCTCCGGTGCGCCAATGATATCTACCCGTGTGATCTCAGATAATTCCTCAATCTTGTCCTGCAACCTGTCTGCAAACTCCTTCAACTTAACGGCATCATAATCTCCACTCACGTTCACATACATGATGGGAAACTCAGAAAAACTGATCTCCTGCACGGTGGGCTCCTGGGTCAGATCATTGGGGAGTTCTCCTCTCGCTTTATCTACCGCATCTTTCACTTTCTGCAAAGCCACGTCTGTTGCCACATCCGTATTGAATTCAACAATGATCGCGGAGAAATCCTGCAGTGAAGTACTCGTCAGTTTATTGATCTTGACACCTGAAATGCCCTTCAGTTTTTTCTCTATCGGCCTGGTAACGAGATTCTCAATATCCTTGGGAGAGTTACCTACATAAACTGTCTGAACATAAATAGTAGGGATAACAATATCAGGAAACTGTTCTTTAGGCAGGGTCACAAACAGTGATACACCCCATACCGTTACAAACAGCACAATCAGGTAAACTGCCGTTCTGCTTTTAATTGCCCAGTTAGTAGCAAAGAAAGTTTTCCCTTTGGCTATAAGGGCCTGTATTTCGTCAGTCATTTTTTTCATATCCTGTCTTTATTTGGTTGTGATCACCTGTCCATCGTATAATCCCTGGAATCCTTGTGTGATCAGTTTATCATTAACCGCCAGGCCTGATTTTATTTCCACCTGTTCATCGTACAGTTCGCCCAGCACAACCGGCTTCTTCCTGGCGATCTGCTTGCCATCTTTCTCCTCAAGTATATAAAGGAACTTACCTTTTTCATCAGACTGCACCGTTGCGATGGGTGCCACTATCGCACCTTTGGATCTGTGATCAAGTATTTTCACGATCACCACTTCATTGGGTTTGAGGTCAGGATCACTTGGGATCTTGCTTTCAGCAGTGAAGCTCCTGGTGTTCTGTCCGATCAGTTCACTTACCAGTGAGATCCTGGTATTGAAACTCTTCTTCAGATCCGGTACTTCCACGATCACTTCCATTCCCTTCTGCACATTGGAAATATAATTCTCAGGTACTTCCACAACCGCCTTGAGGTTTGAAGGATTGATGATGGTGATGCCAGAAAGGGGACTGCCAGTGAATTGCTCACCAACCCTGATGTTAACGGTCTCAGCAATACCCGAAGCCTGCGCATACACATTGGTCATAGACAATTGCTCATTCAGCACCGACATCTGTTTCTCCAGGCTTTCCACCTGGTTCTTCGCATTTAACACCTGCACTTCGGTACCAATACCTTCCTTCCAAACATTTTGCTGGCGCTTATAAAGGTCCTCGGCATAGTTCAACTGTGTTTTCAGTGAAGAGATCTGCTGCCGGATGATTGCGTCGTCCAGTTTGATCAGCAGCTGTCCTTTTGACACCCTATCCCCGGCTTTCACATAGATCGATCTCACCTGGCCACCCATGCCACGAGGCGTGACATAATAGATGTTCTCCGTGGAGATCTTACCCTGCAGGTCAATAAAATGTTCGAAATCCCTGGGCTTGATCTCAGTGAAAGCGACGAGTTTCGCATTCTCCGCAGATGCAGACGAAGGATCTGCCTTAAGGATCTCAGCCTCCAGTTTGATGATCTTTTCGTCTATCCCTTCCCGTTGTTTCTTTAATGCTTCCAGTTCTGTTTTCAGATCCGCAGCGGGACCGCTGTTCTTTTTTTCGCCAGCACCGCATGATGCCAGAAAGAACAAAACTGATATTATCATGAACTTTTTCATATCTCTTATTTGTAGTGTTTTGGTTATTGTAATCTTCCCAGTGAACGCAGGTAACCGATCTTGGCCACCACGCCATCATATAATGCCTGGAAATAATTGGCCTGGGCATCTTCATAACTGGCTTCTGTCTGGATCACCTCGAAGCTTGATCCAAGTCCCAGTTCATATTTTCTCTTTGTTGAATTATATACTTTGAGTGCCAGGTCCAGGTTCCTTTCCTGCACATCCAGTGACGTGACAGCGTTGCGGAACTGGTTGTAAGCGGCTTCACGCTGGAAGTCTATCACCCGATAAAGATTATCAAGTGTGTTTTCTGTTTTCTCGAGGTTAAGTCGCGCTTGTTTGACCCTGGCTGGTCTTTGCAAACCATCAAAGATCGGAATGCTCATATTCAGCCCGGCATAATTGGCTTTGTACCAGGGCTGGTTGAAATCAAAATAATTCAACTGTTTTCTCTGAGCCTGATAGGCAAAATTCCAGAATCCCGCCAGTGTAGGAAAATATTGAAGCTTATACCTTTTCAGGTCCAGCCCTTGCAGTTCCTTGACGGTATTGAGGATCTTGACTTCATTTCTGTCTTCATATTTGAAACCCGATGTATCCAAGATATCTTTTTTTACCAGTTCTGAACTCAGCGAATCTTTAAGAATAAGGGTATCCACCTGCGATAGCCCCATTGAATATTTCAGTGAAGCATAGCCGATATAGATCAGGTTATCGATCTGGGCTTTGGTAGATTTCAGGTTATTCAGGTTCACCGTAGTACGGTCGATATCCAGTTTTTCAGCGAATCCATTTTTATAGAGTACCTCCTGTTCATTTACGAGTTTTTCGAACCTGGTGATCCCATCTTCGATGAAAACTTTTCTTTTCTCAGCGATCAGCACAGAATAATAAGCGCGGTATACATTGCTCCTTACACTGTCTTCCATGGCTTTGATATTCTCTTCCGTATATCTCAAGGCTACATCGCGGGCCTGCAATGCGACGAATACGTCTGGCTGGAAGAATAACTGCTGGAATGTGAACCCTGCAGATGCCTGCCAGGGAACACCGAATTGAGCCGGGAATAAAGCCGGATCACCCGTTGGTCGAACAATGGGATTGCCACTGCCATTCTGTACACCTTCTTTTTCGAGTACGCCATAAACTGAGGGCGAGATAAAATCGGGCAGCAGTGTTGTGGGGATACTGAAATAATGGGAGGCACTGAGCGAACCATTGATCTGGGGCAATGCCTGACCCCTGACCTCTTTGTTCTTGGCCACCTGCAACTCCCTGTCTATCTGAAGATTTTTTATCTCCGTAACGTTTTTTACGGCATAATCCACTGCTTCCTTAGCGGTGAGTTCATACTTTTTCTGAGCATTGGCATGAAATGCCAGCAACAGGAGTAGTACTAAAGGAGTGAGGGATCGCCAAGCTCTACCTGTTCTCATATTTCATCTTGTTTTGACGTTCTTGTTTGTATTTAATGATCAGATCGTAGCCTTTCGGGGTAACCACACCAAACATGAAGTTTTCTATGATGGTCATGGTCACTTCTACAATACTGTATTTGGTTTGAGGGAAAATTTCCATGTTGAACACCAGCATCATGGATTCCAGCCTGAAGCGGGAAAGGATGTCTACATTAATATCGTGCCTGTATAAACCTTCGCTGATACCCCTTTCCAGGTTCTTCCTGATGATCTCCAGCAGGTAACTGTTCTTATGTTCCTGGAATTTCTTGAAGCTGTTGAAGTGGAACTTGTGAAGATCGTAGAGAATGGTGGGGTTCATCTGGCCCAGGTGCTCCAGCATCCGGTCCAGCGTAAGGAAAATTTCCTCCAGGGCATCACTGGATTGCGTAAAACATATCTCGCAATCTGTGCGGGTGTCCCGGATATCATCTTCAATAATAGCCTCTACCAGTTCATCCTTATCGGCGAAATACTGGTAAATGGTCTTTTTGGACATCCCAAGCCCTACGGCTATGTCGTCCATGGATACGGACCGGATCCCGTATTTAAAATAAAGCTGTTTAGCCTGCTCACGGATCCGGTTCCTCGTTTCATCTAATGCGTCCATACTTTGATTTGAGGGTGCAAAACTATGGAAACTTAAAACATAAACAAAGTTTCCATCATTATTTTTAACCATCCATCCTTTTCAGGTTGCTGGTTGCAGGTTACAGGTTGCAGGACACCCGCCACCTGAAACCTGCTGTATTATTCTCGGGGAAGTCGATGTTTTCCACCTATTTCCGGCTTCAGAAAGCAGTACTTTTGCCTTAACTATGTACCAAAGCAGACTGAGGCCGTTATTGCAGTATTTTTTCCAGGGACTGATCATCCTGGCACCCATTGTAATTACCGCCTGGGCGGTGATATCCCTGTTCAATTTCATTGACGGAATTCTGCCCAATCTGCTGAATACGCTATTCCCTACGCTGGTTGGCCTGGATACTAATGGGGAGCCCAAACGCTACCCCGGGCTTGGTTTCCTGGTGGTGATCATCATCGTGATCATGATTGGGTACCTGTCGTCCTCTTTCGTTTTTGGCCGGATCGTCCATTTTTTCGACCTCCTGCTGGAGAAAACACCGGGGGTTAAGGTGATCTATACCACATTGAAAGACTTTTTTGAAGCTTTTGCGGGTAACAAGAAGAAATTCAACCGGGCGGTGCTGGTTTGCATTGAAGCGCAGGATGTATGGCAATTGGGTTTCATCACCCAGCAGGATGTACATGAATTCGGACTCCACGATTACGTATCAGTATATATCCCCCACTCCTATGCTTTTTCCGGAAGGCTTTATTTCGTAAAAAGAGACAGGATCAAAGTGGTGCATCATATGAATGCCACCGAAGCCATGAAATTCACCATTTCGGGAGGACTGGCGGAGGCGGAGGAAATTAAAGAATAGGCGAGAGGCGAGAGGTGGGAGGCGAGAGAAAATTGAATAACATCTCTCGCCTCACACCTCTCGCCTCTCGCCTAAGTGAAGAGTGACTATGAGGAAAATAATAATAACTGCGCTCCTGGCGCTGCAATCAATGCCTGCCCTTCCATGGGGTTTTTTCGGACATAAAATGATCAACCGCAACGCGGTATTCCTGCTGCCGCCGGAAATGATCATCCTGTACAAACCACACCTGGAATTCATTACAGAACATGCAGTGGATCCCGACAAAAGAAGATATGCCGTTAAAGAGGAAGGCCCGCGGCATTATATCGACATGGACCATTACCACCCCTGGGATAGTATTCCTTCTTCCTACAATAAAGCGCTCACGAAGTATGGGGAGGACAGTCTTGCCCGCCATGGCATTGTGCCCTGGTGGATCCAAACCATGACCTCCCGCCTCACCAAGGCATTTGAGCTGAAAGACAAATTCGCCATCATCAAACTTTCCGCAGAGCTGGGCCATTATATCTCAGATGCCCATGTACCATTGCATACTTCCTCCAACCACAATGGGCAGCTCACCAACCAACACGGTATTCATGGTTTTTGGGAATCCCGTGTGCCGGAGCTTTTTGCCGAAACGGAATTCGACCTGATCATTGGCAAGGCCCAATACATCAAGAGTATTTCTGCCATGGCCTGGACCATCGTCAGGCAGAGCGCTGCCGCGGCGGATAGCGTACTGGTCCTCGAAAAACAACTCAACAACAAATTCAGGCCCGATGCCAAATACAGTTTTGAAATGAGAAATGGCGTCATCACCAGGCAATACTCCACTGCCTACAGCAAAGCCTACCACAATATGTTGCAGGGGATGGTGGAAAGAAGAATGAGGGAATCCATATTGGCAACGGCAAGCCTTTGGTATACCGCCTGGGTAAATGCCGGGCAGCCAAACCTGCAGGAACTGGCCGGCAGATCATTTTCTGAGAAAGAATTGGAGGAATGGGACGAACTGAACAGGCAATGGAAAGAACTCGGAATGCCGGGCAGCTCTTGCTCAAATTGATTAGATTTGCGGTTCTAAAAAATAGAAGATTGATCCACAATTTCAATGCAGGTCCCAGCATATTACCCAAGGAAGTATTTGAAGAAGCATCTAAGGCCATATTGAATTTCAATAATACAGGGCTGTCTATTCTTGAGATCGGCCACCGGACTTCAATTTTTGAAGCTGTACTGGAAGAAGCAAAATCGCTGGTCAGGGAACTGATGCAGTTGAACGATGATAAAGAGATCCTTTTCCTGCACGGTGGTGCCAGCACACAGTTTTTCCAGGTACCGATGAATTTCCTGGGAGAGCATGAGACGGGAGCTTATCTCGATTGCGGGATATGGGGGATCAAGGCCATCAAGGAAGCAAAACTGTTTGGCAATGTAAATGTAGTGGCCAGTTCCAAAGACAAGAACTACACTTATGTTCCTAAAGATTATGAGATCCCTGCAGACGCTAAATATTTCCATTATACATCTAACAATACGATCGAAGGAACAGAGATGTTCCATATTCCGGACACCAAGGTTCCGATAGTAGTGGATATGAGCAGTGACATCCTTTCAAGGCAAACGGATTTCAACAGGTTTTCACTGATCTATGCAGGGGCTCAGAAAAACATCGGCGCAGCAGGTGTGAACCTGGTGGTCATCGACAAGAATTTCAAATATGCCGTCAATCGCCAATTGCCTTCCATGATGGATTACAGGCAGCATATAGCCAATGGTTCAATGCTTAATACACCGCCGGTTTTCGCCATATATGTTTGCATGCTCACGCTGAGATGGTTGAAAAACATGGGTGGAATTCCGGCCATTGAAAAGATCAACCAACAGAAAGCAGATCTTGTATACTCTACGCTTGATGCCCATCCGTTATTCAGGCCAACAGTGGCCAAAGAAGACCGGAGCCGCATGAACGTGGTATTTGTAATGGATGATCCTGATAAAGAAAAACAGTTTCTCGACCTCTGCAAAAAAGAAAACATGGTGGGCGTAAAAGGCCATCGAAGTGTGGGAGGATTCAGAGTATCCTTATACAATGCCCTTTCCCTGGAAAGCGCCAAAGCATTCTGTGACCTTGCCAATTCATTTAACTGATCTTAATTAAAATACATGGCTCATATTGCTCCGTTCAAAGCACTTAGACCCAATCCTGAACTTGCCCCTGCAGTAGCATCCAGACCCTACGATGTATTGAACAGCGAAGAAGCAAGACTGGAAGTGAAAAACAATCCTGATTCATTTCTTCATATCACTAAATCAGAAATAGACCTTCCAGGTGATGTGCACCAGTACTCTTCCCTGGTTTATGAGAAAGCCAAGGAAAACCTCGGCAACATGATCCAGCATGGAGTGTTACTGAAAGAAGAAAAGCCGTGTTACTATATCTATAAACTGGTGATGGGCAAAAGAAGTCAAACCGGGCTTGTTTGTGTTTCATCCGTTGACGACTATAATAACAACCTGATCAAAAAACATGAATTCACCAGGCCCGAAAAAGAAAATGACCGGATCAACCACATGAAATGTACTGGGGCCCAAACCGGGAATGTTTTCCTGGCTTATAAAAATGATCAGGGACTTGATGAACTGATCGAAAACTGGAAGCATTCGCACCAGCCTGTGTATGATTTTGTTGCCGACGATAAGGTTGCCCATACCATATGGATCGTAGATGATGAAAACACGATCAACAACATCACAGAGATTTTTGAAAGCCGGATACCAGCAACTTATATCGCTGATGGACATCATCGTGCAGCCAGTGCTGCTAAGGTCAGGGAAGCATTGGGGGCAAAAGCAACGCCTGAGGCTTCCTGGTTCCTGACCACCCTCTTCCCTTCCAACCAGTTAGAAATTATGGATTATAACCGGGTGGTGAAAGACCTGAACGGATATACGCCTGAAGAATTCCTTTCTGCATTACAGGATGATTTCAATGTGACCCAAAGTACTGAACCTGTGAGTCCTTCAACCCTGCACGAGTTCGGATTCTACCTTAACCACCATTGGTATATATTATCTGCCAAGTCGGGCACCTGGACCAATGATCCTATTGGCGTGCTGGACGTAACCATCCTGTCAGACAATATCCTGGATAAACTGTTGGATATAAAAGACCAGCGTACGGACAAAAGGATCGATTTTGTAGGAGGTATCCGTGGTCTGAAAGCCCTGGAAGAGCGTGTCAACAGTGGCGAAATGGCGGCTGCGTTCAGTCTTTACCCCGTAAGTATCCAGCAATTATTCGATATTGCAGACAGTGGAAATGTTATGCCTCCGAAAAGCACCTGGTTCGAACCCAAACTCAGGGACGGGCTGTTAACACATTTAATTAACTAAGCCGCAACCACGGGGCATGATCAAATTGGCATATTTGCATATTACTATGAGGCATATCCTTTTATTCTTCTTTGTACTCCTTTCTTTTACCGCGTTTTCACAGGAAGTTGAGAAACTGATGGAATCGGCAAAAACCTTTACACGGCAGGGAGATTATGCAAATGCAAAACTGGTATTGAACCGGGCACTGCAGATCAAGCCCAATGATCCTGCGATATTGAAAGAACTGTCCTATACCAGTTATCTTTCTGGTGATCTTACTGCAGCCCGCGACATCATCATGCCATTGGTGGAAAGCGAAAATGCTGATGTACAAAGTTTCCAGATCGCCTGTAATATTTATAAGGGGGCGGGAGATTCAAAAGAATGTGAGAGGTTATACAAAAAAGGCCTGAAGAAATTTCCCAACAGCGGGGCCCTGCATTTTGAATATGGAGAGGTGTTGCTTACACAGGAGCAACCCGCAGAGGCTATAAAGCAATGGGAAGAAGGCATTGAGAAAGATCCCGCGTATCCAGGTAATTATTATCACGCCGGTAAATATTATTATTATACCAAATCTAACCCCGTACTCTCTATATTATATGGAGAGATCTTCGTGAATTCAGAAAGTTATACGGTAAGAACTGCCGAGGTAAAGAATATAGTATTGGAATCATACAAAATGTTCTTTGCAGAGACGTTCGAATATGGTGGCAAGAAAGCAAATGCATTTCAGCTGGCTGTTGCCGAAACCCTGGAAAAACAAAGAGCCCAGACCGGCCAGGGTATCAATACGGAGTCGCTGACCATGATCAGAACCAGGTTCCTCCTGGATTGGTATAACAAGAACGCCACAAAGTTTCCCTACCGCTTATTTGACCAGTTGCAGTACCTCGTAAGAGAAGGAATGTTTGAGGCCTATAACCAATGGTTATTTGGTGCTGCCGCCAATGTGGTGCAGTATCAGCAATGGACAGGCGCGAATGCTAAGAAAAACAGTGACTTCTCTTATTACCAGAAAAACAGGGTTTTCAAGATGCCAGCAGGGCAGTACTATAAATAATTTCCCCCGATTGCGGTTTTACATATTTCCCTTATCTTTTGAGTTAAGTTTTTGACTCAACGATTGCAATATGAAACCTACACGCCTGTTTGACTGTATCGAGTATCAGTTAGCAAATTATCCCAAGGAAGACATGCTGGCCGCCAAAGAAGAAGGTGGCGTATGGAGAAAATACAGTACCCTCGAAGTGAGGGATATTGTTGACAAATTCAGTGAAGGCATGCTTCATCTTGGCATAGGGCCAAATGACATGTCGGTTGAAGGCCGGGACAAGATCGCGATACTCAGCGCCAACAGGCCTGAATGGATCCTCCTGGATCTGGCTGTGCAGCAAATTGGTGCAGTGCTGGTTCCTATATATCCCACCATCAGTTTGCATGAACTTGAATTTGTGCTGAATGATGCCGCGGTGAAACTGGTATTCGTGAACGATAAGGACCAGTTCGAACGTGTGCAATCGATCCGCGACAAGGTCCCTACGGTAAGGGCAGTTTTCACGTTCGATTACATCCAGCAATCCCTGCACTGGAAAGATATCCTCGGTAAAGCTACTCCTGAAGACGCTGCCAATTTGAAAAAGATCAGGGATTTAATAAAATACGATGACCTTGCAACCATCATTTATACTTCAGGTACCACGGGCACACCGAAGGGAGTGATGCTGAGCCACAGGAACATTCTCAGCAACGTGATGAATGTGGAAGAAGTGTTCAGGCCCATTGTGAAAGGAGATAGCAAAGCATTGAGTTTCCTGCCGCTCAATCATATTTTCGAAAAGATGGTGAGCTATATCTATTTGTTCTTTGGATGCTCTATATATTATGCGGAGAGCCTGGATAAGATCGGCGATAACCTGAGAGAAGTTCAGCCCACTACTTTTGCCACCGTACCGAGGTTGCTGGAAAAAGTGTACGACCGCATCATTGCAAAAGGCATGGAGCTCACCGGAGTCAAAAGGAAACTGTTTTTCTGGGCCGTTGAACTGGGCAATCGTTATGAAGTGGATAAGAACCAGGGATGGTGGTATAATACCCAGCTGTCTTTAGCCAACAAGATCGTTTTCTCAAAATGGCGTGAAGGTCTTGGTGGTAATGTTAAAGCCATAGTTACCGGAGCGGCAGCTTGCCAGGTCAGATTACTCCGGGTATTCACTGCAGCAAAGATCGTGATCATGGAAGGCTATGGCCTTACTGAAACATCGCCGGTGATCAGTGTAAACAGGTTTGATGAAAAAGGAAGAAGGTTTGGAACCGTGGGCCCGCTGATCAATGGCGTGTCTGTACGGCTTGCTGAAGACGGGGAGATCACCTGCAAGGGAGACAATATTATGATGGGCTACTACAAACAGCCCGAGCTTACGGCACAGGTATTAATCGAAGGATGGTTCCATACGGGAGACATTGGTGTATGGGTAGAAGACAAATTCCTTAAGATCACCGACAGGAAAAAAGAGATCTTCAAAACCAGCGGTGGTAAATATGTAGCGCCTCAGCCTATTGAAAATAAGATGAAAGAATCTCCGTTCATCGAACAGATCATGGTGGTTGGAGCAGATCAGAAATTTACCGCAGCGCTCATTGTTCCCAGTTTACCCAACCTGACCGAATGGTGCCAGAAGAGCAATATAAAGAACGCGGGAACCACCCACCAGTTACTTAATGATCCACGCGTGATCGAACTGTACAAACAGATCGTGGAAGAATTCAACCAACAGTTCAACCATGTTGAACAGGTCAAGAAATTTGAATTGCTGGATAAAGAATGGACCATCGACGGCGGCGAGCTGACTCCTACACTGAAGCTGAAAAGAAAAGTGATCATGGAGAAGTACAGGCATGCGGTGGAACGCATTTATAATTAGCAGTGAGCAGTAAGCGGTGAGCAGTGAGCAGAAGAATTGAATTTCTGCTTACCGCTCACTGCTTACTGCTCACTGCTGACTATATTATCAATCACAAATGCCCTGCAATACGCCCGAACCATCTCCCTCACCCTCCTGAACTCGGCCATCACTTCAGCTTCAGTTCCGGTTGCTTTTGCGGGATCCGGGAAATTATAATGATGCTGAACGCCTGAACCAGAAGGGAAAACCGGGCAGCGCTCAAGTGCATTGTCGCATACGGTGATCACGTGATCAAAAGGCATCTGCAGGTACTCGTTAACGTTATTAGAGGTATGGGAGGAAATGTCTATCCCGTCTTCTTTCATGATGGCAATGGCCCGGGGATTGACGCCGTGGGTTTCCACGCCGGCACTATAGACATCAGCGCCTTTCCCTGCAAAAAACCTGAGGTAGCCCTCTGCGATCTGACTGCGGCAACTATTGCCCGTACATAATACCAGGATCTTCTTCATAAGTCACAAAGCTAATTAGTTGTCTGTGGTTTATAATATTTATCTCTTAACCAGAACGCAACATTGACCAGCGCGATCAGTGCCGGTACCTCAACCAACGGCCCGATCACACCCGCAAAGGCCTGCCCGCTGTTGATACCAAAAACCCCAATGGCCACTGCGATCGCAAGCTCAAAATTATTTCCTGCAGCGGTAAATGCAATGGAGGCATTTGTTGCATAATCTGCACCCAGTTTCTTCCCAACCAGAAAACTGACCAGGAACATGATGGCGAAATAAATGATCAAAGGAATAGCGATCCTCACTACATCCAACGGTATTTTCATGATCAGCTCACCTTTCAGGCTGAACATCACAACAATGGTGAATAGCAGTGCGATCAGCGTAATGGGCGAAATGAAAGGAATGAATTTCTGCTGGTACCATTCTTCACCTTTTACCCGTAACAAGATATACCGGGTCAGGAAACCCGCAACAAACGGGATCCCGAGGTAGATAGCTACGCTTTTTGCGATCTGGCCGATCGTGATGTCTACGATGGCCCCCTTAAATCCAAAAAATGGCGGAAGCACGGTAATAAAAAACCAGGCATAGACACTGTATAAGAACACCTGGAATATACTGTTCAAAGCAACAAGTCCTGCCGCATACTCCCTGCTGCCTTCGGCCAGTTCGTTCCAGACAATGACCATGGCAATGCAACGGGCCAGCCCGATCAGGATCAATCCTGCCATATATTCGGGATAGCCCCGAAGGAACAACATGGCAAGGGTGAACATAAGCACCGGACCGATCACCCAGTTCAGGAGCAGTGACACCCCAAGGATCTTTGTATCCTTAAATACCTCTTTCAGCTTTTCATATTTCACCTTGGTGAAAGGTGGATACATCATCAGTATCAAGCCAATGGCAAGAGGAATATTGGTTGTTCCGCTGGAGAAACTGTTGATGTATCCCGATATGGATGGCACCCAATACCCCAACAGTACCCCTACGGCCATGGCCAGGAAGATCCAAAGGGTCAGGTACCTGTCTAAAAATCCAAGTTTCTTTCTTTCGTTTGCAGGAGCGCAATGATCAGCAGCCATAACTTCAATATGAAATGATCAGCAACAACCTGCTCCCGGCTTACAGTTTTCTGCAGCTGCTTTTTGTTCAGCAGACGCGCTAGTATCTGAAGCTGGTTTTTGGGCAAATACAGTGATACTGAAAATTCCTGTAGAGCCTGATTTGAACTTAGTGAGATCCTCGGCACTTAAATAATTTACCAGGATATCATCAGGAATAATGATAGGCTTTTCCTTCTGGATGGTCATATTCACAAAGCCATTGCTCTTGATGAGTTCCAGGTATACTTCTTTCTGAATAGCGCCCGATACGCATCCTGCATACATTTCCGCATCTTTTCTCAATCCTTCCGGTAAAGCCCCGATGAGCACCACATCAGAAATACTGAAATGTCCGCCAGGTTTCAATACCCTGAATATTTCTTTGAATACACCATTTTTATTGGGAACCAGGTTTAATACGCAATTACTCACCACCACATCAGCCAGGTTGCCGCCTACAGGCATTTCTTCGATATCTCCCTGACGGAATTCCACATTATTGAATCCTAATTTATCTGCATTTGCCCTTGCCTTCTCGATCATCGCCGGCGTAAAATCAATACCGATCACTTTTCCGGTCTCACCTGCTTCATGTCGCGCTATAAAACAATCGTTACCCGCACCCGAACCCAGATCGATCACCGTATCCCCTTTTTTGATCTTCGCGAACTGTGTTGGCAATCCACATCCTAATCCCAGGTCGGCATCCGGATTGTAGCCTTCCATCTTGGTATAGTCATCACTCATGATATTATATACTTCGGTGGAGCATCCACCGGCACCGCAGCAGGAAGATTCATTGGTGGCTTTATCCTGTAACGCGATCTGACTGTATTTGTCTTTCACGATCTGTTTAAGTTCATTTTCGGTTTGCATATGGTTATTTTTTAATCGTAATCATTCGATATTAGCAACAGGTATTCGACCCGGCGATAGGTTGTAAAAATTCGGTAAGCATTGAACTGGCTTTAGCCCATTCCTCCTCATCTATGCAATAGCAGATCCTGACGCCCTCAATGTCGCCCTTGATCAAACCAGCCGATTTCAATTCTTTTAAATGTTGCGAAACCGTGCTCTGGGAAAGAGGAAGCTCATCTACAATGTCCCCACAAACACAGGCCCTCCTTTTCAGCAAGAGCTTAAGGATGGCTACACGGGCAGGGTGTGACAAAGCTTTTGCATAGGCCGCTATGCGGTTATCTTTTACAGAGAATTCTTCAGCCTTAGTAGCACCCATTTGGATATATTTATCGCAATATTACGATTAATTTGGGAAAACAAAAAGGAGCGGGAAATATTTAAAAGAAAAAGGTTGCCATGCCTTGGCAACCCATTCATTTAGAAAAACCTGCAACCTGCAACCTGCAACCTGCAACCTGCAACCTGCTTTAACCGTCTCCCTTCGATGTCCATTCCCTGAGTGCCGCTATATACTTTTCATTTCGTGGAACCATTTCCGTGGTGAACCCTGAAACTTCATAATCTGCCCCAGCATCTTTCATTACTTCAACCAGGTCGTTGGCCGACTGAAGATTAGTGATCATGAGTTTCACGAAGTCTTCCTCTACGTCACCCGTTAATGGTGTAGTTGGTTCGGTGTTTGGCGTCATCGCCTTCATCAAAGTATTACTGACGGGAGATTCCTGCTCATGCTTTTTGAACCGGTGGTCAATGATAAACCTGTTCAGCACTACGGTCTCCTTATCAAGATTTTTCTGAATATCCCTGGCAATCTTCGCCAGCGCACTGTCTTTATTGTATTTCATAGCTTCCTTGATCAGCTTCTCAGCACCATCGTGGTGCACCCGCATGATCAGGGCAAAGTCTTTGGTGGGATTATTTGTCAATGGCATGCGTGACATCCTGGTTACATTACTGTCCAGGATCGCTTTCAGATTTTCTGATTTTTCGGCCTTCACCGCAGGAGCACTGTCACCAGCTTGCTCAGGCGGAGCGGCGGTGTTAAATGAGTTGCAGGATAAAACCGTTATTCCTGCCAGGAATAACAGCACAAGGATGTTTGTTCTCATGGCAATGTTTAGATATCCAGTAGAAAAAACCATGCCCCGGCGAGCGGGAAATAACATTTGGAGCAGTGAGCAGCCAGCAGTGAGCAGTGAGCAGATCCTCCTGCTTACTGTTCACTGCTCACTGCTTACTGCTTCCTAATTCTCTTGTAAATTTTAATGGCCGCGAGGAGTATAACAATCAACCCAAAAGTGCCCAAAATGCCCCAGATAAAGCTCAAACTATCCTTAACAGTAGCCAGCATAACGATGGTGATAAGGAATATGGTAGCTACCTCGTTCCACATCCTTAACTGGTCAGAGGTATAAGGGAACTGCAAACGGCTGAGCTTTTTGTAGATATGGTGCAAAGAAAAATGGTAGAGATATAACAGTATCACCAGGATCAGCTTGATCAGCAGCCAGCTGGCATTTCCAGCTACCAAAGCCGTTCCCCAACCACCGTTGAAAAGCACCCAAAGTCCCATAGCCAGCGTAATCACTGCCGAGGGCCAGGTGATGCCGAACCAAAGCCTGCGCATCATCACATTGAACTGGGACTGCAAAGCTTCCCTGGCCGGTTGTTCCTTTTCGTTTGCTTCTGTATGATAAATGAATAACCTGGGCATGTAGAATAATCCTGCAAACCAGGTAACAACAAAAACAATATGAATGGCCTTGAGATAATTATACTCCATCTATACCGGTTGAGAAGATGCTTTCATGGCGCCACTGATCAGCCCCTTCATCGTTTCTACCCATAATGGCTGCGTATTCAGGCAGGGTATCGCTTTGAACGATTCGCCACCCGCTTCCATGAAGATATGCTTTCCTTCCACAGCGATCTCTTCCAGGGTTTCCAGGCAATCGCTGACAAAAGCAGGACAAACGATCAATAATTTCTTCACCCCTTCTTTGGGTAATTCTTCCAACCGTTTGGCCGTGTAGGGCTGCAGCCAGGGGTCCCGGCCCAGCCTGCTCTGGAAAGTCTGCTCCAGTTTTCCAGCTGGAATATTCAGCGCTTCGGCCACAAGCTTTGTGGTCACGAAGCACTGGTGTCTGTAGCACTGCGCATGGGCAGAACTGGCCACGTTGCAACAGTCGTTCACTTTCAAACAATGACAGCCGGTGGTATCGCCTTTTTTGATATGCCTTTCCGGTACGCCGTGATAACTGAACAGGATCTTATCGTAGTCGTCCTGGATATAATGCCTGATGCTTTCGGCCAGGGCATTGATATAGGCGGGATGGTCATAATAGGGTTCAATAACTTTCAGCGAACTGGGATAGCCTTCTTCCTTATGGATATCCTTCACCTGCTGCACAGCAGTTTCATAGCTCGACATGGCATAATGAGGATACAAGGGAAAAAGGACGATCTCTTCAACGCCCGCATACTCACGGTGGATCTTTTTCAGCACGTCCGCGGTGGAAGGATTACCATACCTCATACAGATCTCAACTGGTTCTTTAAAAACAGCCTGAACCGATCTCTGCAGATTTTTTGTCAGTACGATCAGGGGCGAACCCTCTTTAGTCCAGATGGACCGGTAGGCTTCAGCAGATTTTGGAGCCCGGAAGGGAACGATGATCCCTTTGACCAACAGCGTTCTTGGCAGTTTGGGTATATCGATCACCCGCTCATCCATCAAAAATTCATTGAGGTATTTTCTGACGTCTTTTACAGAGGTGGAATCAGGAGAACCCAGATTCATGAGCAAGATCACTGATCGATATGAGGAATTCATGTTGCAAAAATATTAATACATGGTAATGATTGGAGCGCCCGTGTAATTTGACATTAAAATGACAGAGTTCGGGCATTAATTAGCCAATAGCTGTAGGCCAAAAGCTATTTTTGTGCCTGAGATCATGACAAACAGAACTGACGGAAATATGTTCATCGTTGCCGGTCTGAATTACCGGAAAGCTGATACAGCCATCAGGGGTATGTACGCTTTGAACGCTGACATGATCTCTATGGTTCTGGCAAAAGCCAAAGCCATCGGTTTAACCGAAATTTTCATCCTCTCTACCTGTAACAGGACCGAGATCTACGGGCTCGCGCCTCATCCTGATATCCTGATCGATCTGCTCTGCAGTGAAACCGCTGGGGATGCAGCCAATTTCAGGAATTCAGCATATATCAAAAAAAGCAGCAGGGCCGTTGAACATCTCTATGAAGTGGCAGCAGGGCTGGATTCCCAGATCCTGGGAGATTATGAGATAGTAGGCCAGCTGAAAACGGCCATCAGGATCTCAAAAGAAGCCGGTATGACCGGAACCTTCCTGGAAAGGCTGATCAGTTCAGTGCTCCAGGCATCAAAAGAGATCAAGAACAAAACTTCACTAAGTGGAGGCACGGTATCTGTTTCATTTGCTGCGGTGCAAATGGCTAAACTTTTTTTCAAAGATCTGTCGGGAAAGCGGATCCTGCTACTGGGTACCGGTAAGATCGGAAGCAATACCTGCAAAAACCTGGTAGACTATGCAGGAGCCAACAATATCACATTGATCAACCGATCTGTTGGTAAGGCTGAAAACCTGGCCAGGAAATATAACCTCCGCTTCAGGGGAATGGAGGCATTGGAAGAAGAAGTCCGCCATGCAGACCTTATCATTGCCGCTACCAGCGCAACTTCTTCCATCATTCATAAAAAACACGTTGAGGGTTCTAAATCAAAACTGATCATCGACCTTTCTGTACCTTTGAACATTGACGAAGATGTGAAGGAAGTTGAGAATATGATGGTGATCAGGGTAGATGAGCTTTCAAAAATGAAAGATGATACACTGGCAAAAAGGAAGGCCGAAATTCCCAAAGCCAAGGAGATCATCAGTGAGCATATCGGGGAGTTCAGGGAATGGAACGAAAGAAGGAAACATGCACCCCTTCTGAATCATCTGAAAACCACACTTCATCTTCTTCAAAATAATCCCTACTATAATCCTGAAACTACCTGCACCGAATTAGCAGACAACAGGATCAAAAAAGTGTTAAGTGAGACGGCAAGAAAACTACATGTGCACAACCGCAAAGGATGTGATTATATTTCTGCCATAAATCAGTTCATGAATTAATGACCAGGAAACTCAGAATTGGAACGCGCGACAGTCAACTGGCTGTTTGGCAGG
>DATGXN010000100.1:0-2185 GCA_035298945.1 Chitinophagaceae bacterium
GCCTCCCAAACCCAGCACTAGTGAGATGCAGCAGATGACGGCTGAACTGAAGAAGGAACTCGCCCAGTTGGAAGATGAGCTGAAAAAGACGGAGGATCCTGAAGAAGCAGAGATGCTGAAGAAACAGATCGCTGCGCTGAAGAGTATGCTGGGTGTGGTCTCCAAGCCCATGGCCCCTGCCAAAACCGCACTGCCTCCCAAGGGAGTACAATTTCAGGAGTATTCGCCTATTGTGCCGGTAGTACTGAAGGTGCCGGTAGTAGCCCCAGCGGCAGGACAGGATAAGGACCGCTATTTCTGGTATAAGGGAAAGAAGGTGAACGACAGTACCCTGGTCACAAGAAGAGGCATGGTGGTCCAGTATTCAAAGAAGAAGCAGATGCTGATCCTTAAGCCGGAAGAGAAGAAGGACTCGCTTTTTGGAGGTATAGGCAGGGAGGTCGCAAGGAATGAGCAACGCAAGAATGAGCTGGTGACCAAGGTGAGCCAGATGAAGAACGGATTTACCTATTATCCTGACCTGGTGGGTGCTATTGCCAGATATGATGATATTGCGATCCGTTATGGTGCTGCTGTGAAGAACACGATCAGTTTTGACAAGGGATCCGGCTCCGCTTTTACCATGACTACGGAAGAAGAAGTATTTGCAAGGCGCGGACCCAGCAGGGATACTGCTGACGACTGGGCTACGCGTATCAAGGCCGCATTGGATGATGCAAAGAGAAAGATAGACCAATTGCCCCCCATCACAGAGTTCCCCCAACCCCCGAGGCAGGAGTTGGGCGTTTGTGCCGCTTGCGATACCAATATCATCAACCGGCACAGAAAGCTGACCGAGCAATGGGAGGAAGCCTATATGGGGAAGGAGAGGGCGATCACGGGTCAGATATTCAGCGCACTTCGTGAGTACCAGTTGCTGGGGGGTGCCGAGAAAGATGAACTTGGCTTTAATGAAAAGGGCATGGGCATGGTCCTGGGATTACTGGACAGAATGGGAAAGAAGAACGACATACTCATCCAGCGGGTTGGGAAAGACCTGCACTATGCGCTCACGATAGCTCCTTATATACTTGGCCATGAAAGACAGTTGCAGCTGTTGGGTGCGGGTGAGTATGGTGGTGGCAGGGGTATGGAGTTCGTAGTGGAGATGATGGAAACATACATGAAGTATTATGATGAGCAGGTTGCGGCAAAGAACCATGATTTTGTACTTGACCTTTCATTTCATTTGGGAGTAGAGCGGCAGAAGCAGTTGCTGGGTGCCGTAACGAACGATGCCTGGAATATTTTTGAGGCACATTTGAATTACAACCGTTTTTCACTGATGATGGATATGGACTTTATTGTGGAAGAAGGGAACCCGGCAGATTTTGATACCCGCTATACCGGTAACATGGCCATGAAAGAGAAAAGGTATGTGATGCTGGTGAGGGATAGTTGTCGGTACCGGATGTATTCCTATACGCAGGACATTGAGAACACGAAGAACAAGGATATACTTCTTGAGTTTGTGGTGAATGGGGGCCAGAAAACCTACACGGAAGATGGCAAGAAGAAGACCGTGGGATATTCAGGACCTCCGTCCTGGTTCCTCAGGTTTCCGGATACGCGAATTCATTTCTGTGCGGATGGTATCCCGGACACCTTACACCTGACCAATTTCTTTCCAGACCAGGATCATCCGGAGTCATTACCGTATGAAACGAAGGTTGAACAGTATAAGATCTCTTTTGTGAATATGGCCAACGTGACCATTATTGGTTACGAGAAAGACGAAGCGAATGGCGATAAGTTAATGGACAAGGGAACGAATACGCTGGATGCCGTAACCCGGGCATTTTCTAAGCAGGATCCGGGAAATACCTTGGGGAGGATGAAAATGCAACATGAGAGCTGGATAGATATCACTAACAACAGCGTGGAAATGATCAGGACACTGAATACGGATAAGGCGGATATCCTGTTCCAGGCGGCGAACAGGTCTTCCGTGATCACCGAAAAGTATAATGATACTAAGCGTTCTACAGATGTCTGGAATATCAAGAGAGGTATGATGCATTTCAGGATAGCGCATGAGCCTATATCCAAATGATCTTCGCACAAAAAAAGGGACCGTGATAACGGGCCCTTTTTTTGTGTGCGTGACATTCCCTATTTCAACCACCTGTTGTACCAGTCGATATGC
>DATGXN010000101.1:0-1924 GCA_035298945.1 Chitinophagaceae bacterium
TTCCCCTATGATTGATGTTTAAAAACACTATCTTTGCCGGCCTGCCCAAAAACCCGGGCAGATTAGTAAATACCGACATATGCAACTGAAAGGTTTGATAAGATTTTTTGCTGTCGCGCTGATCCTGATCTCATTGTACCAGCTCCATTTCACAATGGTGGTACGTAACCATGAGAACTCCCTGGAAAAGAAGGCGAAATCATTCGTCGCCGCGAATTATGCCAACGCTACCCCTGAAGAAAAAGATTTCGAATTCAAGAAAAGACTACGCAGGATGCTCGACAGTACCCGTGAGAAAACCGTGACCTACGGTATCACCGGTGCCATCAGCTTCCAAAAAGCCAAAGAACAGGAACTGAACCTGGGTCTTGACCTGCAGGGTGGCATGAGTGTGACTCTCGAAGTAGAACTGGAAGGACTGCTGAAGTCTCTTTCAAATAATCCCAAAGATCCGGCGCTGAATAAGGCACTGCAAACTGCCATGCAACAAAAAGCAAACAGTGATGCTGATTACATCACATTGTTCGCTAATGCCTACAAAGCGCAGAATCCAAATGCAAGACTGGCATCCATTTTCGCAGGTCCTGGTAAAAATATCAAGATCGAAGACGGTGACGATGCAGTACTTGAAAAAATAAGAGCATCTGCCGATGGAGCGATTGGTAATACATTCAATGTACTCCAGAAGCGTATTGACCAGTTTGGTGTGGCCCAGCCCAATATCAACCTGGACAAGAACAAAGGTATCATCACCGTGGAACTGCCTGGTGTGAAAGACGATCCTGAAAGGGTTCGTAAATACCTGCAGGCCACTGCAAACCTCCAGTTCTGGGAAGTGTATAATATTGGTGAACTGGATAAACCTTTCACTGATGCAGAAAAGTCACTGAAAGATTATTACAGTGGCGTGAAGGAAGAAAAACCTGCCGTTGATACAACAGCGCAGGCTGTGGTTCCAAAAGATAACGACACTACCAAGGCCCTGACCATTGGTGACCTTGCTAAAAAAGATACTACAGCGAAATCAGTTACAGATACAAAAAATGTTGCTTCGCTGTTCAAATACCTGCAACCAGTTCCTCCGCAGCAGGGCGCAAACGGAAGGGTGTCTTACGCACCTTATATCGGTTTCGTAGCCTCTGCTGACACCGCACAACTGAACGATTATCTTAGCCTGGAAGTGGTAAGAAACCAATTCCCCGCTAACCTGATCTTCTCTTACGGTGTTCCGGAAAAGAACGATAAAGGTGTGAAAAGTGATTTCCTCCCCTTCTATGCCCTGAAGACAGTTGAAGGTTCTGACAAAGCGAAACTGGAAGGTGATGGTGTTCAGGCATCAACACAGGATTATGACGATCGCGGACGTCCTGCGATCAAAATGATCATGACCAAACAGGGTGAGCGTATCTGGGGTCAGATGACAACGGATAACGTAGGCAAGCCTATCGCCATCGTTCTGGATAATATTGTTTACTCTGCTCCGAACGTGATCAACCCGATCACTTCAGGAACTTCTGAGATCAGTGGCAACTTCACTATTGAAGAAGCCCAGGATCTTGCGAATATTCTCCAGTCTGGTAAACTGCCTGCTCCTGCCAAGATCGTGCAGGAACAAGTGGTTGGTCCTACCCTGGGTGCAGAAGCCGTTAAAGGTGGTTCACTGGCCTTCGGGATATCATTCCTCGTGATCTTCGCCCTGATGCTGGTATACTATAATACAGCAGGATGGGTAGCTAACATAGCCCTGATCCTTAACCTGATATTCACTGTTGGCGTATTGAGTGCCCTTGGCGCTACTTTGACGGCTCCCGGTATTGCAGGTCTGGTACTTACTATTGGTATGGCCGTTGATACCAACGTTATCATCTTTGAGCGTATTAAGGATGAGTTGACCAACGGAAAAAGTTATCAGCTCGCGATCTCT
>DATGXN010000102.1:0-1948 GCA_035298945.1 Chitinophagaceae bacterium
CTGGGGTTTGTACAAGCTGGATACTACCCTTACTTATTACACTGCACTTTCTGCCCTGAATGCAAAAGACGAAGCAGAAGCGGTAAAGCAGTTCACCAAACTGGCTGATGCCCGTTGTGCAAGAACTCCTGAAGAAGCTACATCATACCGTTACCTGGCCAAGTATTATTATGATAAGAAAGACGAGGCCAACATGATGAAATACATCAAGACCGGTAAGGAACTTTATCCTACAGATGATTACCTGCCCCTGCTGGAGCTGGACTATGTGAGGGATAAAGGTGATAAGGCGGCACTCTATGCAAAGTTTGAAGAGATGGTGGCTACCAACCCGAATAACTTCGATGTACTGTTCGAGTACGGTAACGAACTGTTTGGAGAAACCCACGTTTCAGATATCTCCAAGAAACCTGCTAATTACGATGCCAATTGTAAGAAGATAGAAGATCTCTATACCAAAGCCATGGCGATCAAGCCAGAAAATACAGATGTGGCACTTTCACTGGGCAAGCACTATTACAATATGGCGTTGTTCAAGGAAGAAGAATCCAGGGCTGTAAAAGGGACAACTCCTGAGGCAACCAAGAAGAAGGCAGATATGGCTGCTGAGGTGGTTGTATTGGCCGATAAATCAATCCCACCACTGGAAAAAGTATTCAATGCCTTCGATCCTCAGCCCAAGCTGAAAACGCACGACAGGTCTAACTATAAGTCTGCATCTTCTTTGTTGCAGTATGCTTACGAGAAGAAGAAAGACAAGACCAAGGCTGATTTCTACGGTAAGAAATACGACGAGGCTGATAAAAAACAATAGCAGTTCCGATTTCCGGATAATATATTCAGCGGATCCAATATGGGTCCGCTTTTTTTATTGGCCAATTAGTAAATTGCTGCCATGAGTTTAAAACTTGAAAGATCAACATTTGGAGATCCGGCTAACCAGGGCAAAGTACTGTCGCGGGAAGAGGCAGAGAAACTATTGAATGATTGGGTATTGAACGACAGGTTGAAACTACACATGCACCAGGTTGGGCATTTGATGAAGAGTTGGGCGATGGAGAAAAGAGGAGCAGATGAAGCTGAAGCATGGAGGTGGGAGATGGCAGGTTTGCTGCACGATGCGGACTGGGATCAATGGCCTGATCAGCACTGTAAAAAGATCATTGAAGAGCTTGAAAGCAGGGGAGTGGATCCTGAAATTTTGCATGCCATAGCTTCCCATGGTCCGGCGCATTTTGGCGTAGAGCCGGAGACGGATATGGACAAGATGTTATTTGCCTTTGATGAGCTGAGTGGATTCATTCATGCGTACTCGTTAATGAGACCGGAAGGATATAACGGCATGGAAATCAAGGGGGTAAAAAAGAGATTGAAAGACAAAGCCTTTGCTGCGAATGTTAGTCGTGACGAGATCGCGGATGCCGCATCCCGAGCGGGTTTGGACTTAGATGCAGTTATTGCATTCATTATCAACCATCAAACTAACATGGCGTCAATGCCATAGGTATAACGAATAATTGAAATTCATGAATTCCTGATCCTGAGTCGACAAAAAAATATGACCCAAATCATTTGTCAGTAGCGGATATAAACTATATTTTAGCTCGTTATTAACAATTGCCGTTCTCTCAGGACGGGCCAGTTGCTATAACCTTCCAACACCAAATTATCCTTCGGAACTCCTTCACTTATCTCCAATCTCTTAAAGAAACTTAAAGTTTCCATTGCGCAGTTATGTACCCTATGTACTAACCTGCAACAGAAATAACACTAACGCCTAAACTCGTTTTCGTATGAGCAAGTCTCTACTTCGTTCCTTCTTTCAGGGATCCATCGCCTTGAGGAGTTTTTTCATTTTTGCCATCTTCTGCATAGTTGCAACTAAAGCTTCCGGGTAGACAGTAACAACTGATAAACCTGATTATATTCCAGGTGAAACCGCGATAAT
>DATGXN010000103.1:0-2298 GCA_035298945.1 Chitinophagaceae bacterium
GAATGAAAAGAAGCAGGGGTACGTTCCGGAATGAACTGGAAGATATCAAAGGAATTGGCAGATCAACTGCGGATATGCTGCTCAAAGAATTCCGATCGGTGAAGAATGTGAGTGACCTGACAATGGAGCAATTGGCGAAGAGTATTGGGGCTGCAAAAGCAAAATTGGTTTACGAGCATTTCAACAAATAGATCCGTTGATTATAGTCAATAGAATTTGACTCCAGGCTCAGGATAATGGACCTTGATCAAAAAAAAATGGGGCCCGGATAGAAATCCAGCCCCGTTTTTAAAATCCAATATCCTATGAAAAACCGAGGTAAAGATACAGTACTCATTGGTTATAACCATCAGGGATGAACGAAATTTTAATCCACTGGTCGGGTGAAAAGCGCCAATTGTCGAAAATGTGGTTAATGTGGGGGAATGTAATGTGAAAAAAATGATGCAAGAAGAATGAGATTCTGTAAAGTAACTCCCTCAGCATAAGCTATACCCACATTCATCACATTCCTCACATTCCTCACATTTCTTTAAAGTGTTTCCGTATCAGTTTTGCCTTTGCCTGGCCTACCACATTTTCCAATTCTTCTTCGCTGGCGTTTACAATATTCTTCACGGAGCGGAATGTTTTCAATAAAGTATCCGCCGTGTTGCTCCCGATTCCCCTGATCCCCTCGAGTTCATTTTTAAATGTTCCCTTTGCCCTTTTCTGCCTGTGGAAGCTTATACCGAAGCGATGCACCTCATCCCTGATATACCTGATCAGGTTCAGGCTGCTGCTGCCGTAGGGTAGTTTCAGCGATTCCTGGTCGTGCGCGAAAAAGATCTCTTCCACATTTTTTGCTAACCCTACCAGGGTCATTCGTCCCGAGAGCCCCAGTTCATCTATGGCTTCAAGTGCTGCATTTAACTGGCCTTTGCCGCCATCGATGATCACCAGTTGAGGTAAGGGCTGATTATCGGACAGCAATCTTTTGTAACGTCTCCCCACCACTTCTTTCATAGTGGCAAAATCATTTATGCCCTCCACTGTTTTCACATTGAAATGCCGGTAATCTTTTTTACTGGGTCTGCCGTTCCTGAAACAAACCATGGCGGAAACAGGATAACTGCCGTGAAAATTCGAGTTATCAAAACATTCAATATGCAATGGCAACTCCTGGAGGTTGAGATCGTCCTGCAATTGTAAAAGGTCCGAAGTCATGTCCTTATCCCCTTTAGTGAGCAGCAGCCGGCTCTGTCTTTTCTGTTCGTCGATGAAATAATTGACATTTTTCTCGGATAGCTCCAGTAGTTTCTTTTTATCGCCGCCTTTCGGTACCGTCAGGGTCAGATCTTCTCCAGGATATTCAACAGCCACTGGTACTATGATCTCATCAGCCTTGCTTGCAAACAATTCTCTGAAATATACGAGGGCAAAAGAGAGGAGTTCTTCCCGGGTTTCATCCAGCTTTTTCTCCACCATCACGGTTTTGCTGTCAACAATAGCACCGTTCCTGACCATCATGAAATTCACATAGCATTTTTCACTCTCTTCACCGGCGATGCTGCAAACATCCATATCACCCAGTTTGGGATTGACCACGGTAGAGCGGGCCTGGTAATTCTGCAAATGCTCGATCTTTTTCCGCATGATCTCAGCTTTTTCAAACTCCATCCTGGATGCATGTTCTTTCATCTGGATTTTGAAATGCTGGATCACGGGTGCCAGGTTGCCTTTCAGGAAATTCCTGATCTGCCCTAATCCTTCGTCATAATCCTGCCGGGATTGCAATGCTTCACAGGGCCCTTTACAATTGCCCAGGTGATATTCCAGGCATACTTTGAACTTCCCTTTTTCGATGTTCTGTGCTGTCAGATTCAGTTTGCAGGTGCGCAGCGGAATATTCTGTTTAATGAACTCAATAAGCTCCCTGACTTTATTAACTGAGGTGAATGGTCCCAGGTATTCAGATCCATCCTGTATCAGCCTGCGCGTAAGGAATACCCTCGGAAAGGGTTCGTTCTTGATCACGATGTAGGGATAGGTCTTATCGTCTTTGAGATTGATATTGTAACGGGGCTGGAATTGCTTGATCAGTGAGTTTTCCAGCAAGAATGCATCCTGTTCCGAATTCACGATGGTAAATTCTATGTGCTGGATGCGTTGTACCAGCTCATGGGTTTTATAGCTGGTAAAGGTTTTGGTAAAATAGGAGCTTACCCTTTTTTTAAGGTTTTTGGCCTTGCCAACATACAGCAGCACATTTTTCTCGTCGTAGTATTTGTAAATACCAGGCCCGCTTGGGATGGAGGA
>DATGXN010000104.1:0-27190 GCA_035298945.1 Chitinophagaceae bacterium
CCTGCATTTAATTCCCGCATGGCGGTTTCTGAAGCTTTAATGTTTTCCGGGGTTTCAATAGCGGGGACTGCTATATTGATATTTTCCGCCGGACCAGCCAGGGTTCCTGGTTTCGCATTCGCACGGATGGCCTGCATACCCAGTCCATGGGCCAATACCACATGATGTCTTACCTGGTTTAATTGGGATTTGGAAAGCTTCAGGCCCGGCGCCAGTGCGCCTGTTCCGTAACCAAACTCAACGAAAGTGTACATTTCATTGAGTGTGAAGAAATGATTTACCCGGTCACTGAGCTTGCTTGCTACATATCCTGCATAATCAGCAAACATCTTTGCGGTTTCCTGGGACTGCCAACCGCCATAACTATCCTGTAATTGTTGGGGAAGGTCCCAATGGTACAATGTGGCAAAAGGTTTAATGCCATTTGCCAATAATTCATCCACCAGTTTGCTGTAGAAATCCAGGCCTTTGGGATTCGGTTTACCCGCACCATTCGGAAATATACGGGGCCATGATATTGAAAACCGGTAGGCATTGGTGCCAAGGTCTTTCATCAGTTTAACATCTTCCTTGTAACGATGATACATGTCTACAGCTATATCTGCATTATCATTGTTTTTTATTTTTCCCGGCGTATGTGCAAATCTGTCCCAGATGGAAACGCCTCTTCCATCTTCATGTACGGCTCCTTCTACCTGGTATGCGGCAGTAGCAGTGCCCCATAAAAAATCTCCCGGAAAACGATCATCATTCCCTGGTATAATTGACTTGTCCATCGGTTTATTCTTGCTTTTACTACTTGTTATTGATGGGGCATATATGCCAAGTCCTGTGGCACTCATCGCCTTAATAAAACTTCTTCGATTCTTACCTGAATTGCTCATTGGTAAAGATTTGACAAATGAAAAGTATTGCTGCGTATGATTGCAGCAATACTTTTTGATGTTACGTTATTATGCATTTTAGTATAAGTCAATTTGACTCTAAATGGGAATGTTCAATCTGTTCAAGTTCATGCTGTAGTTCGGTAAGTTTTTCCTGGTGATTTTCGATTCTCTTTTTTAGCCTTGTTACTTTCCAATTTTTAAATGGAGTTTCTGCTTCTTCAACCGCTTCTTTTGCTTTTTCTTTTAGTTCCTCAATTCTCTTCCTCCTCTTTTCTTTTAAATTGGAAATCCTGTTTTGGATTTTCGCTTTTTGTGCTTCAACTGCAGACTTTATGTTTGCCCTTTCTTCAGCGATCTCCTCATCAATATCTTCAATTTGATCGTCTGAATATTTGTCGTATTCATAGTCAACATTGGTTCTTATTAAAGTTGCACCCAATGCCACCATCGGGGCATCGACAAACAGTTCAATGTCTTCATCGATTTCTGCAATAATGGCTACTTTACCTGGTTGTAACTGGTCGATCGCTTTGGTTCCGAAATCTTCAGAAAAACTGAAATAATCTGCTTCCAGCACTGCTCCGGTTAAAGTGCCTGAAAACATCCCAATTAGCATGCCTACTGGTCCGGCAATGGCGCCAATTAGAGTGCCAATAGCCATACCCGAAAAGGTCCGAAGACCGGCAGTGCTGTCGGTTTGAAGTGCAACAGCATCTCCATCAAGGCTTTTTCTTACAATTACTCTTTCGTAAATAGTGATGTCGCCTAATGATTCCAGCTCGGACAATTTTTCCGAAGCTAAAATAGCTTGAGCTTCTGTCGGAAATGAAGCAATAATGATGTTAGTCATTTTTTTGCATTTTTATTTTATTTGCCTACTCTATGAAGTTTTCGGCGTCCCTTTGAGAATTTTGCATCAGGCTGGTACTCATATTTCGCCCGTCATTTTCGGGTAGGCAAGATGTTTCTATTGAACACCTTGCATACGTGTTTTTAATTCTTCTGAAATCCTGCCTGGCAGATTCTTTATATTCTTCAACTTAACCGATACCATGATGGCCGCAATGCCGGCGAATATGAATGCCAGAGCTGTGCAGCTGACCAGTGAAAGACCCGCAATCACGGGATTCCAGATCAGGATAAAGGAAAAGATGATACCCAAAATCCCAACTATGGCAATATTGCCCCACTGGATAATTCCCAGATTTTTAAGGTCAAATGCCCATGCCAGGATATTGACAGATTTGAACATGACAAAAAAGCCCACAACAAATGGTAATGTGGTGATGGATATGTCTGGTCTGCTGATCAGAATAAGTCCGCATAGCGTATAGAGAATGCCACCAGCGAGGTACCAGCCCCAGCCATACAACTGGTTCCTGTTTGCAATGGAAAATGCAACCTGCAGGATGCCGGATGCCAGGAATGAGAGACTGAAAATGACCGACAACGTCAGATAAGAAGTTGCCGGTGTTGCGAAAACATAAAAACCTACTAAGAGAAGGATAATTCCTATTATCAAAGGAATGTACCAGTACTTAATGGAATTGATCACAGTGTTAAATGGAGTGTTGGCCATGATATCTGATTTGAAGTTTAAAAGATCGGAGATTGAAAGATGAACCTGTGTTTCTATTATTTGCTGAAACAGTCATGTTGATTTATTTTATCTGGTTACCATTTCCTGGCTTTATCAGAGAATAATACAATACTTCCTGTACCCTGCAGTATCCTGAAGTCGATCCCATCTGCTTTTGTTTTTCCGATCATGTAGTCAAATCCTTTAATTCCATCATCCATGGGAGGGGGGAGTAATGTCAGCGTATCAGAAACTGGTTCAAAGAAATTATCCCAGTGCAATGGAATAACCAGTGCCGGCTTTAATTTACCAACAGTCTGATCGTAAAAGGTTGCTTTCCAGGCAGAATCCTGGAGTCCAAGTGTTGCAATACCCAGGAATAACACATCGGATTTCACATGGTCGAGTTTGCCTTTGATCCAGTTCGCACTTGGTTTTACATAGATTTTTTTACCGTTATGACTGATAAGGAAATCATATGACCCACCTTCTACATAGTCGGTGGCAACTGCGGGCTGGGCAAAGGGTTTCGTAATGATTCTTCCCTGCTCTTTGTCTACTAAGGCGGAAGGAGAATGTTTTGACGTTAATACGTCGACGGTAAATTTGCCAATGTATATCTTCCGGCCGGGTTGGAATAACGACAATTGTTTTTCCGGCACTCCACCACCACGTGCTACATTCAGCGTGGAGAGAGAGCCATATATTTTTGTTTTTGTCTTATTTGCCACAAAGGCTGCATCGAAGGCGTGATCCCAATGGGTATGTGTAATAAACATTCCTTTCACCCTGTTCATATTGAAATTGGTCAGGTAATTCCGGACCAGGTTTGTATCTGTAGCTATTTTTGAATTCTGCGTGAGTTCCAACGGATACCGTGAAAAATATCCGTCAATTAATAGCTGGGTCTCGCCGTCATCCAACAGCAGGCTGGATACACCAAAGAAAGTGATCTTTACACTTCCATCCGATGGCTTTGAAGTGTCGTTGATATACCATGCTTCATATTTATCCATTCCAACTCGTGTATCCCGTTTTGGACTGATTGCTGAATCATTCACGCTGGCTTTGACAGTTTCTTTTCTTTCGGTGTCAGGTGAGGCGCAGGAACACAAACCCGCAAAACAGAGCGTGATCAGGGAAAGGGGGATGGTGTTATTTTTCATGATCTGAATTCATTTAAAGTGTACAGGATGTTAGAAAGCTGTATTCAACCCCATGTAAAACACGCCTTGTTTCCCTTCGTCATGCTTGCTTGTAAAACTGAACTTGTTCCATGCATAGTCAATTCGGAATGTTGATCTGGACTTTTGATTCAGAATAATGTTCAGGCCAAGGCCATATCCCGGATTCAGATACCTGAACTTGCCGTCATCTGACAGTGGAAGGTGCATGGCAGCCAGATAATCTTTTTCTTCGCTGATTGTATGTGCATTCAGGAATACCTGTCCGGCAAGAAATTTCCATATATGTCGCCTGTATTCTACTTCGCCTGAGAGGTAATTATCACCCCGGTAACGGAAGGAAGTGTATCCCCGGGTTGCCGTGCCTTCATCTGTGGCATTCGCTGGAACAGCAGTGTAGGGTACTTTGCCGGTCACAAGGCCTACATACAGTTTTGCAGCCAGAATATTTTTATCCGATCTAAGTCGCCAGAATTTCCGCATATCTAACCTTGCAAGTGCCCAGTTTTCTCCTCCGCCGCTACTCAGGCCTTTAGGAAAGAAGCTGTAATTGAAGTTGAAATAGGAACCTGACCGTGTGGAGTTGATGTTATCTCTGGTATCGTGTGTGATCGCAGCCGTTAAGCCGAGATAAAATATCGAACCGGCGGTGCCATATGGATAAATTTGAAACGGGGTCTGAAAATAAGTTTGCTGGATATATTCTGCTGATTTATTGCTGACCCAATCATCATTAAACTGCGGAGGTATTTCGTCTGATTTGATAACAAATGGCAGTTCATCATTAATTCCATTCCAGAATTCTTCTGCACTGGTATTGCTCCTGTTGTCGGTTATATAGTCAACGGTTTTACCCTGGTTCTCATCATTTTGTTTATAGATCCAATCCATATTTAAACCGCCACCGAAATACCATTTGTTGCCGATTTTTTTCATCAGCATTTGATCCAGTGTCAAGCCATCATTTTCCAACTGGCCACCCCAGTTATCGGGTGTGCCTCCTCCAATTCCCCAGGTGAACATGGGGAAAATACGCCAGTTCAGCGATCCGTGTAAGATCCATTCTTCATCTTTAAAATATAGATGGTTACTCAGGCTAATGGCTTGCTGTTTTTTTGCAGTAACAGCTCCTACTACATTTACGGAAGAGAAACGCGTGGTTTTTGGATCGCCTCCCATTACGAAGGCAGCACTCAAAGCTACACCCACTGAGAATCCTGTAACTGGACTGGATGAAATACTGGGGATTCCAACCAGGTATACTTTTTTCGGTTTTTTCTGTGCAGCCTTTATACTGTCCCTGGCTTTTCTCGCATCTGATTTAAAGTATTCAATAATCGATATTTCATCGATAGGTTGGATTGCCGGTTCCTGCGCATTGGCACAAATTGAAATCATTAATATAGCTATTGATGAAATCGTTTTTAGTTTCATAAATCTTCTTTATTTATTCTGAATAAAACCATAGCAATACTGTCCGGGAAATATTAGATTCCGGCGGTTATACCAGCCTGATGGGTCAATAAAAAACTATTTGATTTTTTAATCTATGCAACTACAATCAGAAGGCGATAACGGGAATAGTCAAAGGGACGGTTGAGTATGTCAATTAATTCGGAGATAAATGTAGGGTTGATGCCTGTAACGGTGTTATGCAAATTGCGCCAAATTTTGCGCGGGAAATTGATAGTAATTTAATATCGCTTATATAAAGTCTGTGAAGGTCGCTCACCAAACATACGCCTGTACAAAACTGCAAAATGTCCGAGTTCCCAAAAGCCGTTCTCCAATGCTACATTAGTAACACTTGTTGTATTGGGATCGGAGGTTCGCAGTAATGACCTGACGGTCGACAATCTTTTTAGCATAAGATAACGTGCTGGTCCCATACCAAGTGTTTCCGTAAAAGCCCGTTGCAACGTACGCCGAGACAGGTGCAGGGCCCCGCATATGTTTGAAATCTGTATTGGGCCGGTCGGCTGATCGTCCATCCATTCGACCACTTTCCGCACTATAGTAGCATTGAAATAAGCGTGTCGCTCAATGGGTTTATGCGTATCGTATGCGATCCCCCACAATATGGATTCGACCAGTTCCTGTTGTAATAATTTGATCTGCTGTGGTGTCATTGTAATTCCAGGGCGCATCAGCCTGGATGCGATTCCCGATATAGACTTGCAGATTAAAGTCCTTACTTCTTGCGAAGAACGATACCAATGCCGGTGCTCCCAACAACCCAGGTCACCTATTACGGCATCGTTGGAACCCAGTTTGATCAGTTCGTCAGCATTAAGGGCAAGTGTTGCATAAAATAATTTTCCTACAGACCTATTGGCAAATTCCTCACCCGGTCCAAAACTATATATATCTCCGGGAAGAACCTCTTGCCCGGATCTAAAACTGAAAATAGTAGATTCGTTATTGAGATTAACAGCAAAGCTCACACGTTTTGGATCCACGGTTCCCCAGGTGTGAACATCGGCATCCAATGTGCCCGCACTAAAGACAATTTCATTACTGAACATATGCAGTGCGCTGCCTCGTGGGGTTCCGGTATTAAGCTGTACTGCACGAAGGTTAGCTCCCTGCACACCATTCCGGATGTCTTCGATACTGTGAAAAGACAATTCCTCCACATGAATGTTGTTATCCATAAGGTTGCACTGGTTTTTTAAACAGGCCTTGCATTGTTTTTGCGATGATCAGCAATTCTGATTCTGTTCTCCAGGCCAATCGTTGTGTTACTAATGGGTGTAATTGGTTTTTTAGGTATACATCAGCATCGATGGTTACCTCTGAAGTTTTGGCTTTGCTGTAAAGATTTCCCGAAACGAAATAATGATTTGCTTTAACCAGTTCAAGCCCGGCAATTTGGCATATGGCTTCTGATGGAATTGTTTGATGTTGTTGTGTGTGAGGGATTGCATAACTATAATTTTGTTTGTTGACGGAATTCAAACAGGAGAAGAATTCATTTCAAGGATAAACTGGCAGTACTAAATTACTTTAGAGAGATTTTAATTTCCAAATATTAGTTGTTGCAAATATTTGATCGCGACAATGTTCAAATCATTTTCATTGGGGTAGCGTATATCCTGATTCGCGTGCATTAAGTTTTAATGTTTTCGATTCTTATGATGTAGCCTGACATGTTCTAAATTATTGTTGAATAAATTCATAATTTCATTGTCATTTATTTTGACAAAAAAGTTGGAATTGGTCAAGAATGAAATCATCGCTCTTTTTACAACTCATAAAAAAGAATACGTCACGTATACTGAGAGGGCGATAATGGGAGATGATTGCGATTACGTTTAAACTGTTTCTATATTATCTGTAAAAGAAGATCTGAAAAAGCCGGCTGCTATATTGGTTTTGCAATCACTTGCCTTTTTATTGTACCAGCTTTCTGCCCCTTTGTAAGGCATAATAATTCAGCGCCCGGTAAGAAGCGTAAAACTTATAGATGTTGCTTACATATTGGACAGTCTCACGACCAATCTCCTGGGCAGCAATAATTTCAACATTATCAAACCAAAGGTTTGGATTCAACCCTTTTTCTTTAGCGATCTTTCGCAATTGGGCAACCCTGGCAGGACCGGCATTATATGCGGCGAGGGCAAGCAAGTGACGATTCAGTATATCAATGTCAGGATCATTAAAATATTTATCAATTAAGAAACGCATGTATTTGACCCCTGCGTGTATATTGTTATCAGTGATATCAACGTTACTGATATTAATAGGCTTGCCTGCGGCAGTGGGAGGTAAGACCTGCATAATACCTACCGCACCCATATGGCTCACCTTGTCCTGATTTAGTCCAGACTCCTGGTATCCTTGTGCAACACATAGAAGCCAGTCCAGTTTGAACCGGGTGCTATAATTTTGAAACGTGGATCTCAGGGCTTTTACCTGCGCGATGGTCTTTTTACTATGCATATCAGGAAGGAGATTCGTGCTTTTTACATATTTGTTATACATCATATTTCCCATCATCGTACCCTTGGCATTTTTTTCGAGGAACTGATCAGCAGCAGCTTTAAGTTTCGGCGAATTCTTCCGGATCACCCAGGCATAGGAAATATTGGTTGCCAGGGGAATTTGATTATATAAGGTCAGGCTATCGATCACATTGGACCACAATGCGGCTATGTCCTCCACAATTGCTGTATAAGGAATGACGCCTGCACTGACCATTTCCAGAATGTCTTCTGATTCCAGGTAGGGGTCTACGGGTTTAATAATGATTGGATGTAAACCTGATCGTTTCAAAGAGTCACTTAATCTTTTTACAATGGCTTCGTAATTCGTGCCTGCATGCAGGTAGATTTCTTTTCCGGCAAGATCAGCCAGAGAGTTGAGTTTTGGTGAAGCCGGGCCTCCCACAACAATCTCTTTAAGTCCGGTTATGGTAGGTGTTGAAAAATCAACAATTTTTTTTCGTTCCTCTGTGACTGTCATGCCGGCATAGGCAAGATCGCCATAGCCATTTCTTAAAAGGGGAATCACCTGGCTACGATTGACAGGGATGAAGATGATCTTAACCCCGTTGGTTTTTAATTTAAGTTGTTCGTTAAGTGAATGCTCAAAACGATTCAGGACTTCAAAAGCTACACCTCTTCTTTCCTTGCCATCAATGTAGTAGTAGAGATGATTATAAGCAACAAGGGCCCGTATCCTTCTACGTGAAATCATGCTGTCAAGGTCTCCAAACTGTGGTACGCCCAGGCCCAGAAATTCGTTATCAGCATTAAAACTTATATGGGTGGTATCTGCAGAACTGCCTGAACTGTCAGTAGTTGATAATTGCGTTTTTTTTCCTTCCTGCTGACATGCCATGCTGCATATGGAAATAATTAAAATACCGATTATCGCAGTTCGCAAGATCAGCATGAGTGCGAGAGGAATTAGAATGTAAAGTAAAGTAAGATGATTTGATGAGCATAGATATGTATTAAATGTGGTACCCAGAGCGGCCGAAGGGGAGGTCCCTTTCTGGGAACTCACCCTTAGATTATTCGGTCGGGCACATTATACTGTAAAACGAATTGCGAAGGAGGAGTTCACCTTTTACAATATCCTTCTATCTTTTTTTTGCTTGAGGATGATTTATCCTATTTGTTCTTAAAATCACCGCGTTTCCAGGCTTTTACAAAATCTGCCCAGGCTACGGGATTAAAGATATTCATCGGCGGGGTCTGCCCGGTATAGTACAATTTCTGGGCACCCTGCTTCAGGTTGAAATTGGTGGCCTCTTTGCCGTCCGAGGGAAGCGTTCTTGCCAGGATCCGGCGTTTGGTTTCATCGTTATTTTGTCGGGCGATCTCGATATCATCATCCGGTACCGGGGTGTTCACAAAATCCCGTTCAAACTGTTCGCGGGTGGGCCGGGCTTTGATGATGGTTGCCGGAAGGTAAACCGTGTCCGTGATCATCAGCTGGATCATACTGTACTGGTTGCCTTCAATATTTCGGGGGATCTCGGCCGTTTTGGGTTTAAATCCTATAGATGTGAATTCAACTTTGTCGCCTTTTAATACCACAATAGAGAATACGCCCTGGTTGTTGGTGATCGTACCCCTGCCAGTACCTTTTACCACCACGCTTACGGCAGGAAGGGCCCGAAGACTATCGGCCGTCATCACCACACCATAAAGCTGTACCACTGAATCTTTAAAATTCTCAAATTGGGCCTGGGCTTTAAAAGTCCAGAATGGCAGCGATATTATAAGGAAGTATCGTAAAAGTTTCTTCATCAAGGAAAGGGCAATTTACATCCATTGTTCACAATAAACAAAGTAAGGGGTTGATTGGTTACCTTTGCAACGCATAAATTTCTTTAACAATTTATTGAATATGACCCCCGAGGATATACTGAAAGCCCTGAGTCATGTGCAGGAACCGGATCTGAAAAAAGACCTGGTGACCCTGAATATGGTGCAGAATATTGAGATAGAAGGCAATAACGTGAGTTTCACCATCGTACTGACCACCCCGGCTTGCCCGTTGAAGGAGCTGATCCGTAGAGACTGCGAAAAAGCGGTTCACGAACATGTTGGGGCCGATCTCAACGTGACGGTTAAGTTCACCGCTAATACTTCCACCAACAGGGCAGATGGAAAAGCCCTGCTCAGCAAAGTAAAAAACATCATTGCCGTGGTCAGCGGTAAGGGTGGGGTAGGAAAATCTACCGTATCTGGAAATCTAGCCTTAGCCCTGGCCAAGGGCGGGGCCAAAGTGGGCCTGATGGATGCAGATATCTATGGTCCCAGTGTGCCCATTATGTTCGGGGTACGCGGACAAAGGCCTTTGATGACCACTTATGAAGGGAAGGATATGATAGTGCCTATCGAGAAATATGGCATTAAGTTGATGAGCATTGGTCTGCTGGTTGACGAGAAAAGTGCGGTGGTTTGGAGGGGCCCTATGGCCAGCTCGGCGATCCGGCAGTTTGTGACTGAAGTGATGTGGGAAGAACTGGATTACCTGATCATTGATATGCCCCCTGGTACTGGCGATATTCATCTTACCCTGGTACAGACCGTTCCCGTGACTGGCGCCATTGTGGTGACCACGCCGCAGGATGTTGCGCTGGCCGATGCGAAAAAAGCCATCAATATGTTTGGACAGGCGCAGATCAAAGTGCCCATCATTGGCCTGGTTGAAAACATGGCCTGGTTCACACCCGCAGAACTGCCGAACAACAGGTATTATATTTTCGGGAAAGAAGGCGGCAGGAAGATGGCCGATCAATTCGATATTCCATTCCTGGGTGAAATTCCTTTAGTGCAATCCATCCGAGAAGGCGGAGATGCCGGCGTGCCCATCATGGAAAGCAATGACGAGATCACCAAAGCGGCGTTCATGGAGTTTGCGAATAATGCCGTGCGTAGTATCAGTATGAGGAATGCGGCGATGCCGTCGACGCAAGTTGTTGAAGTACTTGTATAAAATGACATGTGAGAATGACATTTACTACATTCAATACATTCCCTACATTCCATGTATAAACTGTCTTATTTCCAGGAATCTGACTTAGCACTTGTTCACGAATTCATGCGTCAACATCCGTTTGTTGTTTTATGTGGTGTCGATGCACATGGCCATCCGGTTGCTACACAAGTACCCGTATTCATCGATGAGAAAGATGGCGAGATTTTTCTCACCGGACATATCATGAAGAATACGGATCATCATAAAGCCTTTGAGGTGAATCCGAAAGTACTGGCGCTGTTCACTGGTCCGCATACTTATGTAAGCGCCAGCTGGTATACCGATAAAAAATCTGCATCTACCTGGAACTATATCACCGTTCATGCCCGGGGAGAAATGAAATACACAGATCACCAGGCCTTGCTCAATATATTAAAACGCACGACGGATCATTTTGAAAATAACCCGCATTCGCCTTCTAATTTTGATCAGCTGCCTCAGGACTATGTAGAAAAACTGTCTAACGCCATCGTGGCCTTTGAGATCAAAGTGGAGGAACTTGATAATGTGTTCAAATTAAGCCAGAACCACAGTGATACTAACCGCAAAAGCATCATCGACCATCTCAGACAGGGAGATGAAGAATCAAAACGCATTGCGGAAGAGATGGCTAAGCGACAATGATCATTTGATCGTGTTCTTGTAGACTACTCCATCTTTCATGATCAGTAGAAAATTGTTTGCGGGATCCTCGATCAGCTTGATATTCTGCATGGGATTGCCATTTACTAAAATCATATCTGCATACGCTCCTTCTTCAATTACACCGAGTTTATTGGGATATGGATTGCGCGGACCGCTCATGGCCAATAGTTCTGCATTGGTTGATGTTGCCATTTTTAATACTTCATAGGGTGTGTACCAACGTGTAAGTTTTGCCAGCATCTTGCCTTGTTTTAATGCTTGTTTCGGTTCAAATAATATGTCTGTGCCGAATGCGGTTTTGATCTTGTATTTTTTTGCCAGTGCATAAGCGTTTACTGTACCACTACTCATCTCCAACTGTTTTTTCCTGTTGGCAGATCCTTCCGGCTGGGGGTTTGCATCTTCATCGTCCAGGAATGGTTGCAAAGACAGCCAGATGCCTTTTTCTGCCATCAATCTGGCGGTAGGTTCGTCGATCAACTGCCCATGGTCTATACATTTTACACCTGCATTGATAGCAGTGGTAATGGCTTTAGGCGTGTAGGCGTGCACGGTAACATAAGTACCCCAATTCTCTGCCGCTAATACGGCAGCTTTGAATTCTTCATCTGAATATTGCGCCACATCCAGGGGATCATAGTTAGAGGCCACACCGCCTCCCGCCATTAACTTGATCTGCGATGCTCCCTGCCTAAGTTGCTCCCTGGTTCTCATGAGCACCTGGTCGGCTCCATCCGCAATAATGGTCATATTGTTTTTCTCCATGTATGATAGTGGAGCGCCAATTTGCCTGGGCACATCCGTGGGCATTCCAAAATCTCCATGACCCCCGGATTGCGATATCGTAGCACCGCTGGGGTAGATGCGTGGACCTTTGGCAAGGCCCTGGTCGATAGCCATTTTCAGGCTGAACGAATTCCCGCCCAGATCGCGTACCGAAGTGAAGCCTCGCAGCAATTGTTTTTCTGCTGCATTGGCGGCCACCAGGGTTATATAGTTTATATCCGTCATCATCGCCACCTGCTGGGAAATGGATTCCATCATAGTGTGTACATGAGCATCGATGAGTCCTGGCATGAGGAATTTCCCTTTACCATCAATGATCTGAACATCTGCTGATTTATTGGTAGGGATGGGAGCGGAAGAGATCTTGCTGATCAGGTTGCCCACGATAAGTACATTACCCGTTGTTGTTTTCTCGTCCTTGCCATTGAAGATCTGGACATTGTTGATGAGGATGGTTTTCTGCGCCAGGCAGTTCAGGCCAATAGCGATGAAGAGGATCGAAAAGGTAAATCTCATAGTTGTTAATTGTAGTCATCGCAATGTTATGAAAGCGTGCAGGAATTGTAAGGATCTGTGTAAAGTAATATCAACGAATATGTGTCAAATTGAAACGGCGAGTGATTTTGCCTGTTGGTCTATGCGTTGCCTGATTTAATCAGAACTATCATAGCTTTACCCGGCTTGATACATTTAATGTTTCAACTATGGCGGATGTAACACCTAAGGTCAGTCAATCAAAGCCTTTTTACAGCATATCGGTTCCCGATGCGTTTTCTTCCCTGGGGTCAGGTGCTGATGGTCTAAGCACGGATGAAGCGGGGAAAAGGCTGGCACAGTATGGGCTGAACAGCATTAAAGGCCAATCTTCCACTTCAGGACTCAAATTATTTCTATCGCAATTCAAAAGTCCGATCACCATTTTATTGATCGTGGCTTCCATGCTCTCGTTTGTATTGAAAGATCCGGTTGATGCTGTGATCATTCTCCTGATCGTTTTTATCAGCAGTTTCCTGGGTTTCTGGCAGGAGCGGGGTGCTGCCAATGCGATCGGGCAGTTATTAAAAATGGTACAGATGAAAAGCCGGGTGTTGAGGGATTCTAAAGAAGCCGAAATTCCTGCAGAGCAGATCGTGCCTGGTGATGTGATCCTTTTATCTGCGGGTTCAGTGATTCCTGGTGATTCCCTGATCATTGAATCAGATGATCTGTATGTAGATGAAGCTGCTTTCACCGGGGAGTCTTATCCCGTAGAAAAGAAAACCGGTATCATTGAAGCGGATACCGCTATGGCAGGGCGGATCAACAGTCTTTATATGGGCGCCCACGTGATCAGCGGCAGTGCCAAGGCCCTGGTGTTTACCACAGGCAGTGCTACTGAGTTTGGGAAGATATCGGAAAGTCTGCGCGAGAGATCGCCGGAAACGGATTTTGAGAAAGGCATAAAAAAGTTCGGCTTTCTATTGATGCAGATCACGCTGATTCTGGTGATCATCATCTTTGGTGCCAATGTATTTCTGCATAAACCCGTTATTGATTCATTTTTGTTTTCACTGGCACTGGCCGTGGGCTTGACACCGCAGTTATTGCCCGCTATTATTACGGTGAACCTGGCCAGGGGAGCCAGGAATATGGCCACCAAAAAAGTGATCGTCAAAAAACTTTCGGCCATTGAGAATTTTGGCAGCATGAATATTCTCTGCACTGATAAAACGGGAACCATCACGGCTGGCCAGGTCAAGGTGGACAATGCGCTTGATCTCAAGGGGGACCATTCTGATAAGGTATTGAAATATGCATGGCTCAATGCATCGCTGCAACATGGATTTAAAAATCCCATTGATGAAGCCATTATTGCAGGCTATAAGAACGATGCTACAACCTATGAGTTGCTGAGCGAAGTTCCCTACGATTTCATCAGAAAAAGACTGAGCATACAGGTGCAATTGGATGCAGATAATATCGCTATCACAAAAGGAGCGCTGCAACAGGTTCTTGATGTCTGTTCATTTGCTGAAACAGCAGATGGAACTGTAGTTCCCATTGCGGACCAGAAAAATGGTATCCTGACTTCTTATGAAAAGTTGAGCGGTTCAGGATTCAGAACACTGGGGGTGGCCTGGAAGAAATGTGAAGGAGGACTGTTGTTCGACAGGCCTGATGAAAAAGATATGGTGTTCATGGGTTTCATCACCTTGTTCGATCCTTTGAAAGAAGAAGTGTCGCAAACCATCAAAGAACTGAATGATCTCGGTATCGAACTCAAGATCATTACTGGCGATAATGCGCTGGTGGCAAAAAGCCTGGCCACCCAGGTAGGATTTCCCGATGCTGAAATCCTAAAAGGCGATGATATCCGTAAAATGAGCACGGCTGCTTTCATTCAGAAAGTCAAAGACGTACACATTTTTGCAGAAGTGGAGCCCAATCAGAAAGAGAGTATCATCATTGCCCTGAAGAAATCCGGAAATGTAGTTGGCTTTATGGGTGATGGTATTAATGATGCATCGGCGATACATGCTGCAGATGTGGGTATTTCTGTGAATACTGCGGTGGATGTAGCAAGGGAAGCCGCAGACCTGGTATTGCTGGACCAGGATCTGAGGGTATTGAAAGATGGGGTATTGGAAGGCAGGAAAACTTTTGCCAATACCATGAAATATATTTTTATGGCTACCAGTGCCAATTTCGGGAACATGTTCAGTATGGCGGGCGCATCATTGTTCCTTCCTTTCCTTCCATTATTGCCTAAACAGATCCTGCTCACCAATCTGCTGACCGATCTTCCTCAAACCACCATTTCGAAAGACAAAGTAGATGAGGAAAGCATTCTGAAGCCACACCCCTGGGATATCAGGTTCATCAAACATTTTATGGTCAGCTTCGGCATCCTGAGTTCGGTATTTGACTACCTGACTTTTGGCGTACTTATCTGGTTGCTGCATGCCCATGAAGCGGAATTTCAAACCGGGTGGTTTACCGAGTCAGTCATCTCTGCCTCGTTGATCGTGTTGGTGGTTCGTACTAAGATGCCTTTCTTCAAGAGGCTGCCTTCGCGTTTGCTGACCCTGGCCACACTGGCCGTGGTGGCCATCGTTCTGATCCTTCCATTTACACCATTGGGGCCCTTGTTCAATTTTGTTCCACTACCGGGGATGTTCTACCTGTGGATGCTATTGATCGTGATAGGTTATGTGATCTCCTGCGAGATCCTCAAACATTTTTTTTACAGGAAATGGAAACAGTACTGATGTTTATAGCATATCGCTGTAAGAACCTTCCATCATATCCCTATCATTCAGCCCGAAAAAATCCTTGTAATAATCACATTGCGATTTCAGGTATTCTGACGTGAGATCTCCGGTGCTGTCAATGGCTTCCACTTCGATAAAGGTGCCCAGACCGGCCACTACATCGAAATGAAATTTCACGTTGTCTACAAAATAGATCTTTCGTTTTTTGTCTACGATTTTTTTGATGCCGAATTGCAGGGTGAGGATCTCCTTTAATGCAGGATCGGGTTGGTGTTGATAGAGGATCACATCGGATTGTCTGGAGCCTGCGAGGTTCTCCCTGTTGTACTGTATCAGTGCGTTCTCAATGTTTCCTTCACGAAGTTTGAGCCGGCCTTGTGGTACATTGAAATAAGTATCCACCTGGTGATCCAGCCCTTTGAGCTCCGGATTCAACGCCAATAGTTTATGTTCATAGCTTTCTATCTCAGCTACCCTGGCCTTGAACTCAACATTTTTAACCTTACCCATTTACTGCATTTTGCTCAGGAGATAAATATAGGGCTGATGCATATGATGTTTCCAGAAATTTTTTCCATCATCGGGATATTTTTTGTCGTATTCCGCATCCGGTACCAGCACGATGGGCGTGGCGGCACGGGTATAATTAATGGTGTTATAAAAACCAGGTTTTTCAAATCCTTTCAGACTTTTGGATACCTGTGGAGAGATCTTGTCGCCCAGGTATTTGCGGTACCTGTCCCGAGCCTGCTTTGGAGGCTTGCTGAGTTTTTTATACAGCGTGTTGAATACGATCCTGTTTTTCAAATTCTGCTGGCCAATGATCTGGGGAATGTTTCTGAACGGACTCACGGTATTAAAATCGTCCGTAGTTTGAACGGAGAATGGCATTTCCGGCACCCAATCGTACATGCTTACGATATTGAAAGCCCAACCGCCCTGGGCATTGGCTTCGTAATCATAAGCGAAATATAAATTGCCCGGTTTTGGCGCTGCGGTGGAATAGGTTTTGAATCGAATATCCTTAGGAAGCTGACCCAGTTTCTGCAGGTTGTATAAATATGCACTCAACAGATAGGAGATACCACCGCCCTGGCTATGGCCGGTAATGATCACATTCCGAAAGCCTGCATTGTACAGTGAGTCCATGCGCGGCATCAGGTCACGTGCTATAAATGCCGTGGAGATCATCCAGCCCGCATGTACGGCAGCCAAAGGATTGGAAGCCACCTGGTAATAGAAACTATCGGCTTCAGATATTTTGATATAACCTTTTGCCGGGACCATCGCTGAATAAAAATTAGCCAGCCAACTCTGGGGTTTGTTAACCGTTCCTCTCACTGATATGATCGCATTTTGATCGTGGGTCCAGATCTCATAGAGGTTTTCCAGTCCGATCACGGGGGATTTATACAGCCTCTTATATTGTGCGGGTGCCGGGATGTAATTGGAATCCCTGAAATAGGTGGAGTCGCTGCCGGTCCTGGCTGAGACATACATCACTTCCATCATTTCTTCTTTATCAAATCCAGGCTTAAGTGATTGTGCATTGGACAGCAGGGTTAAAACCAGGGCCAGTCCAGTCAGAAAAGTTTTCAATTCCATATGATTGGTAACAAAAAAGGGGTGCTACTGTTTGTAGCACCCCTTGATATTTTGAATTTTATTGAGGTTTGGCGGCAGATTCAAATACCAGCAGCGGAGCCATTTTACCTGTGGTAAGCTGGAGCTTGTTACCGCTGACGATATAGGTGTTCACTTTTGATAATGCCTGGAGGAAAGCACTTTCATCCTGCATGGCAGGACAAGCCATCCGGGTACTGATCATTTTTGACAGGGTGATCCGGCCATTGGCTTCCGTGGTGTAGGTTCCGCTCACACTATTGCAACCACCGCTTCCGGTCACCCTGCCGCTTTCTTTTTCAAATTGCAGGAACATCTCCTTTCGTTTTACAGTTGTGTCAACTGGTTTGCCCAATAGTTCAGTGAGTTTCCAGTAGGTGTCTGTGATGGGGGCATCACTTACGGCAGCTTGGGCAGGTTGTTTTTCCAGTATGTATTTAGGTGCCAGCTCAGTTTTGATCATTTCACCTTTCATGTCGAGCTGGAATAACCTGTTCTCACCCACTTTATATTGGGAGGGCGCATTTTGAATGCCGTTCAGTTTAATGTTGCTACCCGCGCTATTCCATTCGAAAGTTCCAGTTTTTACGATCGGTTTTGCATCTTTCTTACCCAGGTATTTTGTAGTGAGCGTATAGATTTTATCCAGGTTGATGGTCAGTGTGGTTTCAATGCCTTCACAGTCGGCACAAGGAACTACGCCTTTATAAGTACCGTTCCAATCCAGGGAGGTCATGCTGTTATCTGCAGTAGGAAGCGGCAGGGAGGTGTCAGGGTTTATTTTCATGGGAGACACTGAGGTGTCGGGCGCCAGGGGCATGGAATCAACTCCAGAACCTTGTTCGGCGGGATTATTGCAGCTATACATTGCCGTTAATGTCAGCGCCAATAACACAGAAATGCATTTCATGTGGCTTTATTTTACTGCTGCAAAATTAGGCCATATGAGACTTGGGCCTACATTTAGTTGTGTCAGAATATTACCCTGTTTTCTCTATCCAGTGGCTGGTGCCCTGCACATTATAGGCCAGTGGCAGATCCCAGAAAGCTGCTGTTTGGTGCTTATAGAGGTAATCCGAAAATAGCCTGATCCTGAATTGATCGTTATACATCAGGAAAGCCCTGAGCACATAGTTCTCATTCCAGTTGCGGCCGGCCATTACCCAGGCCTTCGGGTATTCGAATGGAAAGAAGATATCGTGGAAATGAATATGCACACCTGGCTTCAGCACCGGGAGTATATTAAATAAGATATGATGAAGGTCACTGCCTGTTTTGACTACATGAGAACTATCTACGAATAAGATATCGCCAGCTTCAAGATCCTTGTATAATTCCAATGGCACAGACTGAACATTTTTGGCGATCACTTCGGCATGTTGTTTGTCCTGTTCATTCAGTAATCCGTACAGTCTTTCCGGATACGGATCGATAAAGACAAGCTTGATGGCTCCGGCAAAACAATGTTCGTTAGTATCCAGCATAATGGCCGATGAAAATCCTGATCCGATCTCGATGATCTTTTTAGGTTGGAGGTGACGGATCATGGAATAGAGTACGATGCCATCGTTATGCGTATAATAATCGTTGTCGAAATAATATCTTGTTTTAAGGCCTTTTTCCGGCAGGTAGGGGAGTTCGGAATAATAGGCGCTGAAAGCTTTTACCAGGGCCAGTTGATCTTCCATGTTGAGATCTATTCCATCGATCCTGTCCTGCACCTTCCAAATCTCTGCGTCTCTGTGTTCAATTTCTCCTCCATCAACGATCGGCGAATAGAAATGCCCGGGCGGATAGCCCTGCATGCTGTTGAGTTTGTTGTTCTCCGCAACCAGGTTTTTGTATTCCTCCGAGTTCCTGAGCCAGCGTAGAAAATAATCTTTGAATGTCATTTGGGTTTGAGTAGTTGTATGACCGACTGATAATGTTATTAATCTATAGTTCTTGCAGATGATCACTCCTTTTTGGGTGATAACCTTGTGGAATGCAGCATTTTCACTTTCCAGTCATTTCCCTGTTTGACCAATACTGCACTTTCCAGCCATTTATATTCGACTTTTTGTACGTTGGTTGTTACTGTTGCTTTATTCAGGTAAGCAACCCATGCAGTCTGACCCTGGATCTCAGTTTTTAAGAATTCAAATGAATTAACCCTGACTGGATTGAAATCTTTGAGTGCGTTGATAATTGTTGAGAGCGTATCCATATTCCAGATCATTCCATGCTCAAAGATGACAAGATCTTCTGTTGAATTATTTTTGACCTGTTCAATACTCAGGTTTGATAATCCGTCAAACATGGCTTTGATGGTGTTGTTTACCTTGTTTTGTTCAGCATTTTGTGAGAATGTCAACGCGGGGATCAGTAATGCTGCAAGGATCAATGTATTTCTCATCTGGTATATTTCTTCTAAAATAAAAAAACCACCTGAACCCAGGTGGTTTTAATTTTTCTTATTCATTTATTTGACAGGATTGCCTTCCGAATCGATGAATCTGATCTCACCAATATTAAGTTCTTTGATGCCCGCTTCGATCTTGCTTCTATCGCCAACGATCACCCAGGCAAGGCTGTTGGGATGGATCAGTTTTTTGGCAGATTTCTGAACATCCGCCAATTGCATGTTCTGCAACATGGTTGGATAATTTTTCAGATAATCCTGTCCTCTTTCATAATTCAGATTATTCTGCAAGGTGCTCAATACAGAGCTGTTGGTTTCCCAGATACCGGGAAGCTGAAGTACAGCATTGGTTTTCACTTTCTGGAACTCTTTTTCAGTGGCAGGTTTATCTCCTATATACTGGTTCAGTTCTTTCAGGATCTCCTGCATGGATTCCTTGGTTTTATCTGTTTGAACAGGTCCATAGGTGATGAACATACCCGGACCTTTTGCGTCAAGACTGACAGAACCTGCACCGTAACTCCAGTGCTTGTCTTCCCTCAAATTCATATTCACCCTTGAAGTGAAATCACCACCAAGAATGCGGTTGGCCATCTGCAGGGTTTCGTAATCGGGGTCTTTGGCAGCAGGACTTACCGTTCCGGCGAAAATAATACTCTGGATCGCGTCTGGCTTGTCAACTATATATACCGTTGGCTTTTGTGCCAGGGGTACGTCTTTGATATTTTTTTGTGGAACAGTTTTCGATTTCCAGGCCGCGAGATTTTTTTCAAGCTTTGCCTTTAGTTCTGATTCAGTGATGTCGCCAACAACCACAAGTGTAGCGTTATTAGGAGCAAACCAGGTATTGTGGAATTGGAGCAAATCGTCACGTTTCATTTTTTCTACTGATGCTTCAGTGCCAGTTCCAGTGAAAGGCATACTGTAGGAATGTCCAGCTCCATAGATCACTTTAGGCAGTACACGAAGCCCCATGCCAAATGGCTGTGATTGTTCCTGTTTGATATCAAGCAGTTGTTCTTTTTTCTTCCTGTCAAAATCTTTTTGTGGAAATGCGGGATTGAGTAATACATCGGCATAAAGGGCGAGCGATGCATCAATATTATTTTTAAGGGCACTTAATCCGAGGTAGGTGTTGTCGAGATCGGAATTGCAATAGATGGATGCTCCGAGATCGGCCATCTGATCAGAGAGTTGTAACGAGGTCCTGGTTTTAGTGCCTTCGGTCAGCATCGTACCTACCATGGTAGCCAGTCCATATTCTCCCATATCAGCTGCATAGCCTGCATTGATCATTAGTGACATATTTACAACAGGCACTGCTTTTCTTTCAACAAATGCCACTTTCAAGCCATTGCTCAAACTGAATTGTTTCACTTCAGGGAATTTCGGGATCACTGATTGACCCAATGCCGGGGCTTCAGCCCGGCTCAGATTGGATGGGGTAGTAGCATACTCGCCATAAGGAACAATATCCAGCACGTATTCGCCATCTGCAAGCCATTGCTGTCCTGCTTTCTGCAAATCACTCACTGTTGCATCTTTCACATACTGGTGGTTCTTTATGTAATGGGCTGCATCGCCGCCAAAGGTTTCGGCTTCAGCGAGAATATCACTCTTACCTCCGAATCCACCGATCCTTTCCATGCCTTTCACTACACCGGAGAAATATCGGGTCTTCGCTCTTTCCAGTTCCTGTGCAGTTGGTCCGGTGGCCAGTATTTTTTTCAGTTCTTCGTTGATCACAGTGTCGATCTTACCAAGACTTACTCCTGGTTTTGCATCGGCTATAATATTAAATTGCGATGCGATCTCTCTTTCATCTGCATAAGTATAGACATTTGACGCAAGCTGTTCATCATATACCAATCTCTTATAAAGGCGTGAAGTTTTACCCGTGGCCAGCACTGACCCCAGCAGTTTCAGATCACTGATCTGTTTAGTGCCCCAAGCTGGCACGTTCCAGGTTTTCTGGAGGCGGGCTTGCGGAACCCTGTCCTGCGCTACCTGGTAATGCTTGCCTTTCATGGGAGCAATCCATTCGCTGTGTTTGGAAATGGGAGGAGAAGCGGGGATATCACCGAAATATTTCTTTACTCTTTGTAAAACATCATCCGTATTTACATCACCTGCAATTACAACAATGGCATTGTTAGGACCGTAGTAAGTTTTGAACCAGTCCTGCACATCTTTCAATGAAGCGGCGTCAAGATCTTCCATGGAGCCGATCACAGTCCATGAATAAGGATGCCCTGCAGGGAAAGTGCTTTTAACGGTGAGTTCTTCGCTTACGCTATAAGGTTGGTTTTCGTACTGCCTTTTTTCATTCTGCACCACGCCGCGTTGTTCGGCCAGTTTGCCAGAATCAATCGCTTTTAGCAAAAAGCCCATACGGTCACTCTCTGCCCAGAGCACTTTATCGAGTGCGCTGACCGGAAAGGTTTCAAAATAATTTGTTCTGTCGTTATTGGTAGTACCGTTGAGATCAGTAGCACCAATGGACTCCATCAACTGGAAATAATCATCGTTGAAATGTTCAGAGCCGTTGAACATCAGGTGTTCGAATAAATGCGCGAAACCCGTTTTGCCAGTCTTCTCATTTTTAGAGCCCACATGATACCAGATGTTGAATGCGGCTACTGGTGCTTTATGGTCTTCATGCACGATCAGCGTGAGGCCGTTCTCTAATTTGAACTTTTTGTATGGGATATTGATATCGGGGTAAGATTTTTTGACATTTTGCTGTGCGTTGAGCAGGCCCGCACTGAACAGCAGGGTCATTAAAAGGAAAACTTTCTTCATGGTGTTGTATTTACTATTCAAAAATGGCTGAGGTATTGGGATAAGTCAGCCTTTGTGTTTGTCTTTCGCCGTTTTTAATGAAATGAACCAGGTTCACCTGGCTTTTGTCGAGCTCATAGAGCAGGTTGGTTTCTATCTCAAATTTTCTGGGTTCGTCGGTGCCTTTCAGTTCAAGGTACACAAACACGGCATCTTTTTCATTTTCATATCCCAGAACTTCATAGTTTATCGGTTTGCCGTTGATTTTCACTTTAAGGTGCTGGGGAAAGTAACTGGCCATTTTCTGCTTATTGGCATTCTTTTCACCATTGATGATGTCAACAGGCTGACCGGAAAATTTCTTTAGGGAGGTTTCCAGGTCGTCGTTAAAAATTTTGCAGGATATGCCCACCATGTTTTGCTTTTTGTAATATTCTGCTTCGATGACACTTACGAAGAAAGGATGTTTCTCTGCAGGGTGTATGAGGGAGAATAGATATAGGATGATGTATAGCATAATTGGTGATTGGCGAATTTACGGATTGGCGGATTCATTGATTTTTTAGTTTTTACTTTTAACTTTTTACTTTGCCTCTTATGAATGATTTTTCCACATATTTCCTTTGGGGCTGGGAGCATATCATCAGCCTGGATGCTGTGGACCATATCCTGTTTATTATGGCCCTGGCCGTGGTGTTCAGGTTGGCCGAATGGAGGAAGGTGCTGGTGCTGGTAACGGCTTTTACGATCGGTCATTTTATTACCCTTTGGCTTGCTGTGCTGGACCTGATCAGGTTTTCACCGGCCTGGGTTGAATTTCTGATCCCTCTGACCATCGTGATCACGGCCATTGTCAACCTGTTCAATATATCCGCCACGCTCTCGAACCGGCTACATTATGTACTGGCACTGGGGTTCGGGTTGATTCACGGGATGGGATATGCTAATGCCATCAGGTTCAGCCTGATGGAAGAACAGAGCCTGGGCTGGAGCCTTTTAGCCTTCAATTTGGGGCTGGAAATAGGCCAGCTTTTCGTAGTTTTGCTGATACTCCTAGCCGGAGGATTAGTAAGCCGTTTTACAAAGATCAGCATGAGGCTCTGGGTTATGGTTATATCCCTGATCATTCTATTACTGTCTTTGAACATGGTTGTTGACAGGATCCCAAAAATTTAATTATGAGATTTTTTGTATTTGCACTGGCATTGACCATGCTGGGTGAGGTAAGTTATTCGCAAACACCCCACAATCAGGGGAGTAATCATGGAAACAGGTTCGAGCAGCTGGATTATTTGTTGCAGGACCCTAATGAATATCGTACGGCTTCTGGTGCGCCTGGTCCCAGGTACTGGCAGCAGCGTGCTGATTACGATATCAGTGTGGATATCGATGAAGCAAAGAATTTGCTGACGGGTGCAGAAACCGTGACGTACTATAATAATTCTCCCGATGTATTGAAATACATCTGGGTGCAATTGGATGAGAATTTCCATAAGAAAACGGTGGAAGCGAATCGCACTGCGACCGGTACTATGCCGTCCAGGGTCACAGAAGGTTATATAGCGGGACTTGACAATGCGCGTTTAGAAGGTCTGGGTGTGAACATTACATCGTTAACTGATGCAACTGGCAAAAAGCTCGAGTATACCATCAATCAAACCATGATGCGGGTTGATCTTCCGGTTCCTTTAAAGCCGGGTCAGAAATTTGTTTTCAACGTAAAATGGAATTATAAACTCAATGAGAAGGCCCGTGGCGACAGGGGAGGTTATGAGCATTTTGCTGATGACGACAATAATCTTTATTCCATCACCCAATGGTTCCCCAGGATGGCAGTGTATAGTGATTTCCAGGGATGGCAGACCCTGCAATTCACGGGTGGATCAGAGTTTGCACTTACGTTCGGAAACTATAAAGTGAAGATCACCGTACCTGCGGATCATGTGGTGGCATCAACGGGTGAGTGTAAGAATTATAGTGCCGTATTGACACCAACCCAATTGGCAAGATACCAGAAGGCTCAGACTGCCAAGGAGCCTGTAGAGATCATTACGCTGCAGGAAGCGCTGGAGAATTCAAAAACAAAAAAGACAGGGAAGAAGACCTGGATGTTTGAAGCGCTGAATGTGAGGGATTTTGCGTTCAATACATCACGCCGGCTGGTATGGGATGCGATGGCCACCAATATTGATGGTAAGAAGGTGATGTGTATGAGTTTTTATGGCAAAGAAGCCTATCCTATTTACAGTAAGTATTCAACCAAGGTAGTAGAGCACACACTTAAAGTATATTCTAAGATCAGTATACCATATCCTTATCCTGTGGCCCAATCCGTGGAGGCTAACATCGGGATGGAATATCCCATGTTGGCAATGAATTACGGTCGTGCTGATCAGAACGGCAATTATTCTGCGGCTACCCGTAATGGTGCTATCGGCGTGATCATACATGAAGTAGGGCATAACTTCTTCCCCATGATCGTCAACAGCGATGAACGCCAGTGGTGGTGGATGGACGAAGGGCTGAATTCATTCTGTCAATATATAGCTGAGCAGGAATTGGAGCCTGGTTTCCCTTCGCGCAGGGGACCGGCGTATACGGTTACGGATTATATGAGTCTTCCTAAAGACAAACTGGAGCCGATCATGACCAAAGGAGACTATGTGTCCAGTGTGGGATCCAATGCTTATGCAAAAGCTTCTGCAGGGTTGAACATACTCCGTGAAACTATATTGGGTAGAGAACTTTTTGATTTCTCATTCCGTGAGTATGCGCGGAGGTGGGCATTCAAGCATCCAACACCGGCTGACCTGTTCAGGACCATGGAAGATGCCAGTGGATCAGACCTGGACTGGTTCTGGAGGGGATGGTATTTTGGAACGGATCCGGTGGATATATCTTTGGATTCAGTCAGGTGGGCCAAATCTGATAGCGCATTTAACGGGAAGGAACTTAATCTTTATGAACTGAGATTTTCCAATAAGGGTGGCATGGTAATGCCGGTGATCATTGAGTGGACCTATAAAGATGGAACAAAGGAAATTGAAAAAGTACCCGTTGGTGTTTGGGGAGACAATGAAAAAGAGTTCACAAAAGTTTTCAAAAAAGAAAAAGAGGTTGCGGGTATCGTGATCGATCCAAATAAAGAGACTGCGGATATAAACAGGTCAAACGGCAACTGGCCGGTAAAAGAAATGCCAACCAAATTCCAAATCTATAAAGGATGGTCAAGGGAATAAGTACGATCATAGTCCTTATATTGTTTTTCAATATGGCAGTCATGGCTCAGAGAAAACAATTGACCTACCTGGCGCTGGGAGACTCTTACACCATTGGTGAATCCGTTCCGGCGGCAGAGAACTTTCCCAACCAGCTGGTCCGGATGATGCGTGAGAAAGGCGCAGATGTGGCTGCCCCGGATATTGTTGCCAAAACGGGATGGACAACGGCAGAATTGAAAGATGGCATTGCTGCTGCAAAGCTTCGTGAATCGTATGACTATGTGACCCTGCTGATTGGGGTGAATAATCAATATCGCAATCTTGCTCCTGAAGACTATGCCAGGGAGTTTGAGCAATTATTGAAGATGGCCATTCAGTTTGCTGGTGGGAAATCTTCCAATGTGATCGTAGTCAGCATCCCGGATTGGGGTGCCACGCCATTTGCGAGAGACCGGGACCGGGGGAAGATCACTGAACAGATCAATGATTTCAATTTGCGGAACAGCCGTATTTCAGCCAAACACAATGTGAAATACGTTGATATCACAGAGGGTACGCGTGAAGCGCTGATCAATCCTGAGTTGGTGGCTGGGGATAAATTGCATCCATCGGGGGTTGAATACAATCGGTGGTCGAAAGCTATCCTTAAAGAAATGGGATTGTAGTACATTTAAATATGCGGATCAGACAACTCATTGTTTTTTTATTCATTCTTGTTGCGGGAGGATTGTCGTGCAGCAAGGATGATGCTGAGGTGCTGGATTATAAAACATTGGGATCATCTGCCAACGGTTTTTTATCATCTTCCCAATATCAGTCACTTGAGTTGGAGATCAGCTATATGAAGGGTTACCAGCTTACTGATGCGGTGATCAACCATCTTACCAATTACCTGCAGACCTATTTGAACAAGCCTGGCGGGATCAGATTCTATCCGCAGTTGATCAACAGTACTGCCACAACAACAATGGGTATCAATGATGTGGTTGCTCTTGAAAAAAAGGTCCGTACCAAATTCACCAGACCCGGGGTGATCGCTGTACATATCATGGTGCTTGACGCAGAGTTCACTGAATATACAGTTCTTGGCAATGCGTATTGGAATACATCAATGGCCGTTTATGGAAGAACGATCGACCGGTATTCAGGGGGCAATGGACAGGTGAGTCCGGATCAGTTGTTCATCACGCTGATTGAACATGAGTTCGGGCATTTGCTTGGGTTGGTGGATCAGGGAACATCGATGGTAACCCAGCATAAAGATGTAAATAATGGAGCCCATTGTATCAATCCTTATTGCCTGATGCACCATGTCATAGAAACTACCAGTAGTGGTGCGCCGCAGGTTCCCTTGCTGGATAATAATTGCATCGCTGACCTCAGGAATAACGGCGGTAAGTAATCCTTCCTTAGATTTGAGGTATGCAAACCTCATTAACGGATAAAGAGGCCCTGGTCTGTGGGAGCACCCAGGGGATCGGGCTTGCGATAGCCAAAGAACTTGCGCATCTGGGGGCCAACTGTACGCTGTTGGCCAGGAATGAAGAATCATTGAAGAAAGCAGTTGCATCACTGGACACCAGTGAAGGGCAGCATCATAGCTACCTGGTGGCGGATTTCAGTGATCCAGCCCAGGTTCGTATTGTTATAGCCGCGCATACGGCCCAGCATAAAGTGCATATCCTGGTGAACAATACGGGTGGTCCGCCGGCAGGTCCCATTACCGAAGCGGATCCCATGAGTTTTGTAAGATATTTTGAGCAACATATTGTGTGCAACCAGATCCTGGTGCAGCACTGCCTTCCGGCCATGAAGGCGGATGAATATGGACGGATC
>DATGXN010000105.1:0-4650 GCA_035298945.1 Chitinophagaceae bacterium
ACTTCGCTTTTCATAAATAAAAAGTTACGTATTCCTTTTGTTTTATACCGAAATATTGCTATGGCCCTCGCTTAAGATGTTGGCGACCATCAGTCTCGGTCTAACGGTCGTATGTTAGCCTATTAACAAGTTAGCCGAAGAATGCATTTGATAAGCAGGATAGAGTTCAATCTCTAACATACTTATCTCATGCACTCCCCGGCTAACACACTACCCGGCTAACACATGGCCGTAAGGCCAATGAATCGCGGGATATCAATAAGAATTAAAATACAACTGCAGGCGCTTCAAATAGTTCTTCCACTTCACCAAAGGAGATACCGGTGAATCCTGCAAAGGTCCTTGATAAGGCACTCCGCGTTTAAGATAGTGCTTCGTGAGCGTACTGGAGGTGATCCCCCATTTGGCAATAAACTGTTTGTATCCAGGATTGCCTTTAACACGTTTGGTGGACACACTACCGAAATGATACACCCGGCTTCGCCCAACTCCCTTGAATATCCGTATCCCCGCCTGCCACAGTTTCATGGAAAAATCAGGATCAGAATACATGCCAGGACTAAACTCAACACTGTATCCTCCAACCATATCCCATACATCTTTATGTACAAGGTTCGGCGGCCAGGTGGCTCCATTCCAGTCGGGCTTTGATATCGACAGGTAATTCTCCAACAGTTCATCTTCACGGAACGTCTGTACCGTACGCCCAAAATCTGATCGAATCGAGCAATTGCTCTGCGGCACAGGTTCAATGGCCGTACTGGAAATAAAGAAATGTTTATGTCCTATCCCCTGCACTTCTTCCCAAAGCACCCTGTCCCAATCCGGGCAAACAAACATATCATCGTTTAAATACACCAGATAGTCCGTATCAGCCAATAAACGGGCCGTATTCAACGCATGGCAAACACCCAGATTTTCTTTACTGTAAGTGTAATCAATATCGGGCTGCTGATGTATCCAATCCAGTGTACCATCGCTTCCTTCATTGACGTGTACGATGATCTGGTGACGGAATGCAGAATATTCCCGCAGACTCCGGATACAATTCTCCTGGTAAACAAGATTATTCCAGGTAGGAATCAAAATGGAGAAAACTGTTTCCGGCAGGGTGTTATTTTTACGTTTCGTGATGGTATGACCACTCATTTCCAATGTCGTAATCATCAGGTTAGAAAATTATTAATTTGCATCAAATTCACTGAGCGTGCCATTTCAAACCGAATCTCATTATCCTTTGATCTCTGTTGTAATGGCAACTTATAATGGGGCCGCATACGTTGAAGAGCAGTTGACATCTATCCTGCAACAAACCTATCCATCCATTGAAATAGTCATTGTTGACGATGCATCGCAAGACGATACTGTTTCAATCATAAAGAAGTATGCGGCGGATCATTCTTCCATAAAACTTTTTGTCAATGCCGTCAACTCCGGCTACATCAAAGCTTTTGAGAAAGGGCTGCAAATGGCTTCCGGCGAGTTCATAGCACTTTCCGATCAGGATGATATCTGGATGCCAGCAAAAATTTCAACTTTATATGAAGAGATCGGCAGCCATCCTATCGTTTATTCAGACTCCCTCCTGATCGATGAAGACGGAAATAGCCTGAATCTAAAACTCTCGGATCGCAAGCGCCTGGTAGGTTTTGACGACTGTCTCTGTTATACCATTGGCAACAGCGCGGCAGGGCACGCTATGCTGATCACAAAAGAACTTGCAAAAAGTTGCATCCCTTTCCCTTCCATCCTGCCACACGATTACTGGATCGGATTTAGGGCCACTTGCAAAGGACCAATCAAATACATTCCTGAGCCACTGGTTCAATACAGGCAACATGCCGCCAATGTTTTTGGTGTGGCCAGGTCCGGAACAAAAACTAAACGCGTCCGACCCACCGGGAAGATCAAACATCAAATGATCCGCGACAGGATAAAACTTTTACAGGAGTCCTGCCCTTCAAACATTCCACAAAAGCAAGTGCTCCAAAACATAGAGCGCAGTTATGAAAACTTTTCCCTGTCCAATAATTTAAGGAGGGTGGCCCTATTCTTCCGCTATCGAGATAAGATTCTCGCCTATAAGAACCGTTCCGAATGGCGCAAGTGGTTATTCTGTTTGAAAATATTTGTAACTATTCAGTAGATTATAGAAAGCGCCCACGGGTTGCTGCAGCCCGGGATCTGACCTCCAGGACGTTTGCCCTTCAGCAATCGATTTAACCTACAGCAACTATCACAACATCCTTGTCAAATGCTGGAACAAAATATAGAGAAGATATTCGTTGCCCTAACATATTGCTATTTGTTTTTTCCCAAGTGAATCTGAAAGCCAATTGTTGTTAAAAACCCTCTATTTAAGGCACTTGTATTGTTATTGTTAAGCACTTTGCTTCTACTATAACCTAAAAGCAATTCTATTCCAACAGATGAGTTAAAATAGATTACAGGACCTGTCAAAAACTTGAAACTATTGTTGTGTCCTGTGTTCGAGCCAAAGTTACTCTGAAATCCATAATTGTAAGAAATGTCGCTAACAATGTTGTAGTTATTGTCTTTTTTTAAAAAATACCAACGACCGAATGCTCCGATTTCAAAGGAACTAAAATTTCCACGCCCTCCACTTGCTGTGCCCGTTGAACCTCTGTCCTCAGATTTTTTCAATAGATAAGAAGGTCTAAAGCCTAATGCTAATTTATCTATTACGAAGTATCCAATCGAAGGAGAAATTGTGATGTCAACGTCTTTGTATATGACCGTGTATGCTGGTGTCACAAAGTCCCGATTTTGTACACTAAAGGAACCTGAACCGCCAATGATCCAAACACCTTTGTCTAATTGGCCAAAAGAAGTAGTTGTTGAAAAGATAAAGAGGATCATTATAACGAATTGTCTCACTGGTAAAATATTTTAGGAGTGTTCAAATTTGGTTGCATACAACTCTCCGAATGGCGCAAGTGGTTGTTCTGTTTGAAATGTTTGCGACTATTCAGTAGATCAGAAAATATAGCTCACTGAAAATCCGGCGTGCATGTTATTCACATTCTTCTTGCCGTTCAATAATGTGGCCGGGTTTTCCTCGTAGCGCCACTGGTAGTTCAGGGAACGGATGAAAGACAGATCCGCTTTCAACAACAACTGCTTGTACTGCCAGGATTTAGTTGCATTGAGGGAGAGGTCCACCCAATGACTATCATAATTCCGCATGGGCCCGAAGGCCTGGTAATAAAAATCATTATTACGGGTCACTCTCTCCAGGAAAACGCCGAATCTTCGGATATCCCTGATCCAGCTGATCCCGATCGTCTGACTGTTACCACCCGGACCAATCCCCGCACCCAGGACCTGTCCCCTGTTGGTATATCCATGCCGGGTTTGATAATGAACATACCAGGGTTGGAGATCCCTCAATTGGGAAGTACTAGGAGCCTGGAGATTGGAAAACTCCATCATCAGCTCCACATCCCTGTTCTTTGCATTCTTAATTAATTTTCGGAATCCGAAAATATAGGCACGGCTGTGTTCGGGTTCCAAAGCCAGATCAGTAGCGTTCTGAGAGTGATCGTTCCGGCCAAATTCCGCATATACTTCGGCCTGCTCTTTTTGCAGTACCCAGCGGAAGAATAGTGACAGCATCTGGTCTCTTCCAATACTGGCATCATCTTTCTGTCCGCCTTTAAATAAGGAACTGAATACAGGAAGGTACCCATAGAGATTCTTCGGAACATTGTCACTATACTGGTAGAAGCTTCTGGAAAAGCCGAGGAAAAGTCCTTTTACCCATTTGGGTTGCCAGGTCAGCACCAATGCATTGATGTAACGGTCACTATTATTTTTCGGGACATACAGGGGCGTGCCTTCGAATGTTCTGGACGTATCGGGTGGTAAAATGCCTGAATTTTTTAGGGTGCCTGCAATGAGCTGCCATTCCAAATGACCGACAAAGGTTTTTACAGGCGCCGTTGTATTGAATGTGAAATGTCCAAATCCCGGAGCATTATTCGACATCACCAGGCTGTTTCGAATACCCGGCCCCCACCAGAGGTTTTCTGTTGAATAACCCAGCGATAGCTTTTTATAATTTAACCTGACGCTTGATTGGCCTGGAAAGAATTTGGTATAAGCGCCCTTACCAAATTGTTCCGGGTTGTCAATTGAATTCAGAAACCCGTAGTACTGCTTCCAGACACTGTCTGTATGTTCTGTTGGAAAGCCCGCGAAATCCCTGTTTTCAGCAAAAACGAATTCGGGCCGGAGTTGAACCGACAACCATCCCACCGAAGCATATATTCCCGCCGAAAACAACGCCTGGTAACCTTTTGCAGGGATCATGGCGCCATCGTTCCATCCATAGGGATGATGCGTATTATACTGCTGGTTTATAGTCAATGGCAGCGCATAGAATGCGCCTTTGTCTTTGAGAAAATGTCCTCTCGATCCACTTGAACGTTTGTACTGCAAACCATAAGGATAATAAAGCGAATCGAACTCATTGTTCTCACCAGCATGCAGCGGCCTGATCAAAAAAGAGGTACTGCTGTCCCGCTCGCCTTTCAGCTGCATGATCCGGTATAGATCTTCCAACACAGGAGTACCCAAGGGCAGCGATTGAGCAGTGGCAGAACTTACGCCACTCATTACCAAAACAAG
>DATGXN010000106.1:0-1702 GCA_035298945.1 Chitinophagaceae bacterium
TGAATCCGGGCTGGTAAAAAAGCCTTTCCCCATACCTTCAAGCAGAGGTTTAGCCGTTGCCGTATCTTCTATTTCAGACTTTGCAGGCAGCTGGGCTCGTAATTGAAAGCCAGTGAAGCAGCATACCATTAGCAATGTCAAATAAAGTTTCATAGTAAGAGTTAAAACAATATAGTTATCAGGATCGAAGATGTCAACGGTCAGGCGGGAAAAAAGAATGTCATTCTCAGCCAACTCAGGCCCTCCAATAGTCAATTCAGGCCTTTCGGCATTTTCTGCGCAAATATTCCGCTCTAGTTTTGGGTCATAAAAAATTCAACATGCAAACGATATTGGAAAAAACAGAAAAGAGCAGCAGGTTCAAGGCAGACCTGGATCAGCTGGAAGCACTGGGTACACAGATCCAGTGGAAAGACATCAGGAATGCGGAAGCAGGCACTGTATTGCTCCTGGCAGAAACAGACGGACCTCCCATTCACTATCATCCCAGGCAACAGGAAGAATTTTATGTACGCGAAGGAGAACTGATGGTATTTAAGAAAGACCAGTGGGTGACGCTGAAAGCAGGTGACCGTATGATCATTCCTGCTAAAACTCCGCACACCTACAAGAATGCATCTATGGAAACCGTACTCTTTGATTTTTATATCACGCCCCGGGTGCGCTTCAGGAAAATGCTGGAAGAGATGGATGTATTGGTGCAGAAGAACAAGATCAGGGGTAATGATTTCAGGTCCATCACTTATCTCTGTCGCGTAATGGCCTCCTATCCTGACGTAACAAAAAGTGTAAAGCCGCCACAGTTTGTCGTGTTGGTGATGGCCTTTCTGAATAAGTTATTGTTCAGCAGATAAGACCAGGAAAGCGGGGATGGCTCAATTGATTAATCGGTTGTACTGATCAGGGGAACTTTGACGGAGAAATAGCCCCCGCTTTCATCTATCTCAATACTTGTTTTATTGATCAGCCGGTATTTTTCGGCAATATTAGAAAGCCCAACCTTTCCACTTTCCACTTTGATGGATTTACGTTGCAGGTTATTTCTTACCAACACATAGTCGCCCGCGGACAAGACCTCAATGATCAAAGGCTTGTTCTTACCCACCGTATTATGTTTCACCGCATTTTCAACCAGTAGTTGCAGGGTGAGTGGTGGTAAAAACATGCTCATATCTTCGGGCTGAATATTTTTCAACATCATTACTCCTTTTCCGAATCGGGTCTGGAGCAGGTGATAGTAAGAATCAATAAAATTCAGTTCGTTGGCCAGTGTGGTGAGTTCGTTCTCGTTGGTGCGAAGCAGGTACCGATAAACTTTGCTCAGATCGCTCAGATATTTTTGTGCATCTTTTGGACTTTCATTGATCAATGCCGAAAGTGCATTCAGACTATTGAACAAAAAATGCGGATTGATCTGCTGCAGCAGGCCATTTAACTGGGTCTGCAGTTTTTCTTTACTCAACTGCTCAGCATGTAGTGTGGTTTCTTTCCATTGGTGATAGTTATAGATGCCTTCATTCATGGCAATGCCGATCACATCGCAGACTGCACCAGCAAGGATTCCCCAACCATAATCAGCCAGGTTGAAATGATATCCAAACAAAGGCAGGGCGCTGTATAGCAAAAAGAATCCAGATACAAACAGCGCGGTCAGTGGGAAATGAAGACAAGCCGCCAAGAGCATACGAGGCACCAGGTTCCT
>DATGXN010000107.1:0-38053 GCA_035298945.1 Chitinophagaceae bacterium
CAGGTTACAGGAATCTCAGGAATTGATGATTGCTTACCTTCGCATCACTTATGACAGAAAAGATCATCATCCTCGATTTCGGTTCTCAATATACCCAACTGATCGCCAGGGCGGTCAGGGAAGCCAATGTTTATTGTGAGATCATCCCCTACCATAAGGAAGTTCCCATTACGCCGGAACTCAAGGGGATCATACTTTCCGGTTCACCTTCCTCGGTGAATGATGAACAGGCCCCAGTTACTGATATCAGGAAACTGGCCGGTCTCAAACCAGTGCTGGGCATTTGCTACGGCGCACAACTGACCGCCAAACAATTTGGTGGCAAAGTGGAGAAATCGGAAAAAAGGGAATACGGAAGGGCTACACTTACGGTAAAACCAGGCGTTAACAGCATTTTCCGGGATGTTCCGGAAACTTCACAGGTATGGATGAGCCATGGCGACACCATCCTTGAACTTCCCCAGGATTTTGAATTACTGGCTACCACGGGTTCAATTCCTGTGGCTGCATTCCAGGTGAACAATCTCCCCTTCCCGCTACTGGGGCTGCAATTTCACCCTGAAGTGTATCATTCAGAAAAAGGAAAACAAGTCCTGAAAAACTTCCTGGTGGAAGTCTGCGGCTGTAAGCAAGACTGGACCCCTGCCCATTTTATCACTGACACTGTGGATTCCCTCAAAAAACAGATCGGTAACAGGAAGGTGATCATGGCCCTGAGCGGTGGCGTAGATTCAACAGTTGCTGCTACCCTGATCTCCAGGGCTATTGGTGAAAACCTGTTCGGGATCTTTGTTGACAACGGGGTATTGCGTAAAAATGAATTCAACCAGGTGTTGGAAACCTATAAACTCCTGAAACTAAACGTCAGGGGTGTGGATGCCAGGGATCATTTCTACACCAAACTGGCCGGCAAAGTGGCCCCGGAAGAAAAAAGGAAAGCCATAGGATCAACTTTCATAGATGTTTTTGATAAAGAGGCACACCAGTTGCAAGGAATAGAGATGCTGGGCCAGGGAACGATATATCCCGATGTGATCGAGAGTGTATCTGTGCATGGGCCATCAGTGACCATTAAATCTCATCACAATGTTGGCGGCCTTCCTGATACTATGAAATTAGCACTGGTGGAACCCCTAAGGTACCTGTTCAAGGATGAAGTGAGGAAAGTGGGGTTGGAACTGGGCATACCGGGAGAACTGCTTTACCGTCATCCATTCCCTGGTCCCGGTTTAGCTATCAGAATCCTGGGCGAGGTGACCGAAGAAAAAGTAGCGCTTTTGCAGGAAGCTGATGATATATATACCAATGCCCTGAAAACACATGGTTTATACGACAGCGTCTGGCAGGCCGGTGCCATTTTACTGCCGGTCAAAAGTGTGGGTGTAATGGGTGACGAAAGAACATATGAATATACACTGGCCCTGCGGGCGGTGACATCAGTAGACGGCATGACGGCAGATTGGGCCCATCTCCCCTACGATTTCCTTGCTCATGTTTCTAACGAGATCATCAACAGGGTACGCGGGATCAACAGGGTGGTGTATGATATCAGCAGTAAGCCACCGGCTACAATAGAATGGGAGTAAAAATCTTACTATGAAACTATGCAGGATCTTCTTTTTTTGTTTATTGCTGCTATCCGTTATTAATAACGGATATGCACAATCGAAACAATACCAGGTGGCCATGTTTGTGCCGCTATACCTGGATTCTGCATTTGATGCTACAGATACATACCGGTATGGAAAAACTTTTCCCCGGCAATCCATCTCTGCTCTTGAGTTTTACATTGGTGCGGAGTTTGCCCTGGATTCGCTTGCCAAAGAAGGCAGGAATCTGAAGGTTCACATACTCGACATAAGAAGCAATGCAACCAGTATCGCCTCCATGGCTTCAAATCCCCTGATGGATTCGATAGACCTGATCATAGGCCCGGTGACCGGCTCGGATTACCTTCAGCTGGCCAACCTGGCTCAGCAAAAACAGATCCCTTTTGTGAGTGCATCTTATCCAAACGACGGAGGGATCAAGAATAATCCATATGTTCTGATCGCCAATGCCAAACTCAATACGCACCTGCAATCATTATACAATTATGTGCTGCGCAATCTTGGCACCAGCAGGATCATTTATGCAAGAAGAAAAAATCCAGCGGACGACAGGATCGGGGATATCTTCAAAAGCCTGAACCAGTCCGCCTCGGGCCAGGTAATGAAAATGGAAACACTGATCCTGCCGGATGCAGTTACCCCTCAGGACCTTGCAGCAAAACTTGACAGCAGCCGCGAGAACGTGATCATTGCAGGAAGTGTGGATGAGAATTTCGGAAGGAATCTTGCCGTGGCGGCATTGGGGAACTCGAAAACTTTTGCCATAACCATGGTAGGCATGCCAACCTGGGAAGGGATCAAAGACCTCCAGAGAAACGAATTCAAAACCCTGCCCATCATCTTCTCCAACAGTTTCTTCGATAACGGTGAAGCCTGGAGCCATTCATTTGAAGAAGCCTATAAAAGAAAAACGTTCAGCAAACCCACTGACCTTGCATTCAAAGGATTCGAACTGGTCTGGTATTTCTCCGGATTGTTGAGTAAATATGACAGCAGTTTCATGCAACATCTTGATGACAACAGCTTCAACATTCTCACTGATTACGATTTCAGACCCATACAATGGAATAAAGCCGGCGGCGGGCCTGATTATTATGAGAACAAAAGGGTATACATTATCAAGAGGCTGAATGGCATAACCACCAGGCTGAATTAAAAAGTAAAAACCTTTTTACTTTTTACTTATAAATTTTTAATTACCCAGGATCGTGCTTTTAGAGTTTACCGACAAAGGCATTTACTGCCCCCAGGGGCAATTTCATATTGATCCATGGAAACCCGTGGATCGTGCTGTGATCACACATGCACACAGCGATCACGCCAGGTGGGGAAGCAAACACTATCTCTGCCATACACAATCACTTCCGTTGTTGAAATTACGTTTGGGAGAAAACAGCTACCAGTCTGCCGAATGGGATCAGCCGATCCTTATCAATGGTGTAAAAGTCTCACTGCATCCTGCCGGACATATCATTGGATCTTCGCAGGTGAGGGTTGAATATAACAATGAAGTGTGGGTATTCAGTGGTGATTATAAAACCACCGACGATGGTATCAGCGGCATTTTCGAACCGGTCAGGTGCCACACCTTCATCACGGAATCAACATTCGGACTTCCTATCTATAACTGGAAACCCCAGGAAGATGTGTATGAAGAAATAAGGAGCTGGATCAATTCAAATAAAGAACATGGAAGGTCTTCCGTGCTCCTTGCATACAGTCTGGGTAAGGCCCAACGGGTATTAACTGCGATCGGGGAAACAGCCGACAGGATTTTTGTTCATGGTGCCATCTGGAATACACAGCAGGCGCTGCTTGGTGCCGGCTTTGATCTTCCTGAAGTGATCAGGATACAAGATGATACCCCGAAGGAATTACTGAAAGGGGCTGTAGTAATTGCTCCGCCTTCGGCTGAAGGATCTCCCTGGATCAGAAAATTTTCCCCCTACTCCATTGGGATCTGCAGCGGATGGATGCAGGTAAGGGGTAATGCCCGAAGAAGAAATGCAGATGCCGGCTTTGCATTGAGCGATCATGCTGACTGGAATGGATTGCTATCTGCTGTAAAAGCTACCGGCGCAGAAAAAGTTTTTGTAACCCATGGCTTCCAGGCTGTATTTGCAAGATTTCTGAATGAACAGGGAATCGAAGCAGCCGAAGTAAGAACGGCTTATGGAGATGAAGATGAAGAACAGAAAAAAGATGCCCTGAGCACCAATGAATAACCCTGCAGGTACATATGGTTTCAGAAAATTTGCCGGGCTGGTGACCTTGTTGGGCAGCAGCACCAAAACAAATGATAAACTCGAAGCCATTGCATCCTATTTTGCTACTGCCGAGGATCAGGATAAAGTTTGGATGATCGCGATCTTCAGCGGTCGCAGACCTAAGCGGGCCATCAAAACCGCCATGATGGTCAAATGGTGTTTGGACATCACGGGCATACCTGACTGGCTATTTGACGAATGTTATCATACCGTGGGCGATCTTGGAGAAACCATTGCCTTGCTGATCCCCGAGAATGAAAGAAGAGAAGGAGAATCTGCTTCCCTTCACCATTACCTGCTGCAGCTTCAGTCATTATCACAAAAAGATGAAGCCGCCCAGGAAAGCCTGGTCAGAAGTAGTTGGCTGAACATGTCGAAAGAAGAAAGATTTGTATTCAATAAACTCATCACGGGCAATTTCCGGATCGGTGTTTCACAGCAAATGATGATCAATGCATTGGCCATCGCAATGGACAAACCGGCATCGCTGATCGCTCACCGGATCAGTGGCCAATGGGACCCATTCGAAACCGGTTTCGAAGAGCTGCTGGGCGGAGATCCTGATCAAAAAGATCTTTCAAAACCCTATCCCTTTTACCTGGCTTATGCACTGGACGGCGATCCCATGGAGATTGGCGAAACGCATGAGTGGCAGGCCGAATGGAAATGGGACGGGATCAGGGGACAGATCATTCAACGTGAGAACAGGCTTTTTGTATGGAGTCGCGGTGAAGAATTGTTGACTGAAAAATTTCCCGAGTTCGCTGTATTAAAAGATATCATGCCTGCAGGTACGGTACTGGACGGAGAAATACTTTGTATAGAACAAACAGAGGGCAACTGGAGAGCTTTGCCATTTGCCCTTTTGCAAACCCGGATCGGCAGAAAAAATGTCACCCGTAAACATCTCAAAGATTCGCCTGTGGGATTCATTGCCTACGACCTCCTTGAACTGGAAGGCATAGATTACCGTGACCGGCCTCTTTCAGAACGAAGGGAAAAACTGGGGGCGCTGATCCAAAAAATAAATCACCCTGTGATACAGCTTTCACCGGAGCTGGTATTTGACAGTTGGACAATGCTCGCAGAAAAAAGAGAAACCGCAAGGGAAAATGGCAGTGAGGGGCTAATGCTCAAAAGAAGATCTTCAGCCTACCAAACCGGCAGAAAACGGGGGGACTGGTATAAATGGAAAATCGATCCGCTCACCATAGACGGCGTAATGATCTATGCCCAGAAAGGCCATGGCCGAAGAAGCAATTTATTTACCGATTATACTTTTGCCGTGCGTGATGGGGATAAATTAGTGAGTTTTGCCAAGGCTTATTCAGGCCTCACCGACAAGGAATTTGCAGAAGTGGATAATTTTGTGAAACGGAATGCTGTTGAAAAATTCGGGCCGGTCCGAACAGTAAAACCGGAATTGGTGTTTGAAATTGCATTCGAGGGTATTGCCGCCAGCAGCAGGCATAAGTCCGGTGTGGCACTCAGGTTCCCCAGGATAAACCGGTGGAGAAAAGACAAACCGGTTTCTGAGATCAATACACTGGACGACCTGAAACAGATGCTGGAGCGTTATGGAAAAAGATCATGAAGAAATACATAGTGATATCGATTCTGTGCCTGTTGGGATTTGGATTCAATGTGGTCATTGAACCCGACCCCAATGATCCGGTTTTCATTCCGCCAAGTCCCCAACGGGAAGGCAATCCTGATTCGGGATATCAATATATCATTACAGGTGATTACGTAAACAGTGGTTTACCCACTATTTTTTACAAACTGGGATTCGGACGTGCGAAAGACCTTTTGAAAAGGGATGGCATGAATGCTGGTATCCGGCACGACTTTAACGTAGTAAATGCACCCAATGGCGAAGAGATCGTTGTGCCCAACTGTCTTCAATGCCATGCCCAGGTTTTTGACGATAAACTGATCATCGGGCTGGGCAATGCCAATGCAGATTTTACCAGTTCCCGGGGTTTTGATTCCAACCTGCTGGAAGGGATCCTGGCCAATTATATGAAGCTGAACAAAAAGAAAGCTGAAGCTGCAAAGGAATTCATGGATGTGGGCAAAGTGATAGGTGGCCAGATCTATACTTCGGTCAGGGGAGTCAATCCGGCAGACAGGCTGGCTGCGATCCTGATCGCGCACAGGGATAAGAATAATCTATTATGGAGCGACAGTTCAAGCATTGAACTTCCTGAAGAAGTGATACCCTCCGATGTACCTGCATGGTGGCTGCTGAAAAAAAAGAACGCCATGTTTTACAGCGGTTTTGGAAGAGGGGATTTTGGAAGATTCCTGATGGGAGCCATTTTACTTACGGTGAATGACACTGCACATGCCAATAAGGTCAACGAACATATGGACGATGTACTGGCCTACATCAAAAACCTGGAGCCCCCAAAATATCCCTATCCTATTGATTCGGCAAAAGCCAAACAAGGTCAACTGGTATATGAAATGCGCTGCTCCAAATGTCATGGCTTTTATGGCGATTATTCTTCCTATCCAAATTACCTGATCCCACAGCAGGTCATTGGCACAGACTCATTATTGAATACAAGTAATTACCAGTATTCAGACATGATCGAATGGTTCAATACCAGCTGGTTTTCAAAAGGAGACAATCCCGCCAAACTGGTACCGTTCAATGGTTATATCGCTCCGCCATTAGACGGGGTCTGGATCACGGCACCCTATCTTCACAACGGATCGGTGCCCACCATTGAAGCTCTTCTCGACAGCAGGCTGAGGCCTGCATATTGGAGCAGGAATTTTTCAAAAACAGAATACGACTACGAGAAACTGGGATGGAAGTATAAGGTTGAAGAAAAACCCGGTAACAGGAATATTTATAATACAACCCTTCCCGGCTACGGGAACTATGGACATAATTTTGGCGATAAACTCACAGACAAAGAAAGAAGCGCACTGATCGAATACCTGAAAACTTTATAACCGATGCGCTTTGAAAAAAGAACTTACTAACAGCGAAGGCTACCTGCAAATTTGTAACTGGATGCGTTCAAGAGGGATCGATCCTTTTCGATTCCAGGAACAGACCTGGCAGGCCATGATGGAAAACAACAGTGGGCTGGTGAATGCACCTACCGGCTGTGGTAAAACCTTCTCTGTATTTCTCGGTTCACTGATCCGGTTCATCAATGAGCATCCTGCTGATTTCCAAACTAAAAAAAACAATGGTCTCAGGCTTCTGTGGATCACTCCGCTTCGTGCATTGGCGAAAGATATCGGCAGGGCCATGACTGACGTGGTCAATGAAATGGGTATGGCGTGGAGAATTGGGATCAGGAATGGTGATACAGAGATAAGTGAAAGACAGAAACAAAAAAGGCAGATGCCGGAAGTGCTGATCATTACACCGGAAAGCCTGCACCTGTTGCTTGCACAGAAAGGATACCGGGATCTGTTTTCTTCTCTGGAAACGATTGCTGTAGACGAATGGCATGAATTATTGGGAAGTAAAAGAGGCGTACAGGTGGAACTGGCCGTTGCAAGAATTGTTACACTTTATAGCAAGCCCGCGATGGTATGGGGTATTTCTGCAACAATCGGAAATCTTGAGCAGGCCCGGGATGTGTTACTTCATCCATTGAAACATCTTTCTAAACATATTATCATCAGGGCTGAGATCGAAAAAAAGATCGAAGTGGAGTCGATCTATCCTGATGAGATCGAAAAATTTCCATGGGCAGGGCACCTGGGGATAAAGCTTGCACATAAGATCATCCCCATCATCGAGAACAGCCGCACCACGCTGATCTTCATTAACACCAGGGGAATGAGCGAAACCTGGTATCAGACCATACTGGATGTTGCACCTCAGTTATCCGGTGTTATTGCCCTTCACCATGGCAGTATAGAACAGGAACTTCGTTTATGGGTGGAAGATGCATTGCACGAGGGAAAATTGAAAGCCGTGGTTTGCACATCAAGTCTTGATCTGGGTGTGGATTTCAGGCCGGTCGAAACTGTTATCCAGGTTGGATCTCCTAAGGGGGTGGCAAGATTTCTTCAAAGGGCAGGCCGAAGCGGGCACCGGCCAGGCGATGTCAGCCGGATCTATTTTCTTCCCACTCATTCGCTTGAACTGGTTGAAGCTGCTGCATTAAAGCAGGCTATAAAAGACGGCACTATCGAAAGCAGGGATCCCATGTTGCTGTGTTTTGATGTTCTGATACAGTTCCTTGGCACTTTATCCATTTCCGACGGTTTCATGGCAGATGAATTGTACCAGGTTGTGAGATCCACATATTGTTTTGAGGAAATGACAAAAGAAGAATGGCAACAAGCAATGGTTTTTATTACAACAGGGGGAAATGCTTTACATCAATATGACGAGTTCAAAAAAGTGGAGATCGATCCCGATGGATTATACAGGATGCATTCCAGGCGCTTTGCCATGCGTCACCGCATGCATATCGGCACCATAGTTTCTGACGCCATGCTTAAGGTAAAATTCATGAGTGGCGGATACATAGGTGTGATAGAGGAATATTTCATTTCCCGGCTAGTGCCGGGCGATGTATTCACCCTGGCCGGCAGAAATCTCGAATTCATCATGATCAAAGACATGACCGCCCTGGTGAAAAAATCAACGTCTAAAAAATCAATGGTGCCAAGTTGGATGGGTGGGCGTATGCCCCTATCTGCCAAACTGGGAACCGTGCTAAGAAAAAAACTGGACGAGGCCCATACAGGGAAAACCAGGGATGAAGAGATCAGCCGGTTGAAACCGCTTTTCGATAAGCAAATGGAATTATCACATGTTCCGCACGCAAACGAACTACTGATAGAACAGATTGAAACCAAAGACGGATTTCATCTGTTTGTTCACACCTTTGAAGGAAGACTGGTGAACGAAGCTATGGCCGCTATTTTGGCTTACAGGATCAGTAAGATCCGATCCATCACTTTCAGTTTTGCCATGAACGACTATAGTTTTGAATTGCTAAGCGACCAGCCCATTCCTGTAGACGACAGTAATGTGTATGAACTGTTTTCACCTGATAACCTGTTCAACGATATACAAAGGAGTGTGAACTCAACCGAAATGGCGAAACGCAAATTCAGGGATATTTCGGTCATCGGAGGATTGATATTCCAGGGTTTTCCCGGAGAACAGAAAAAAGCGAGGCATTTGCAGGCTTCCGCTTCGCTGCTGTTCCAGGTATTCTCCAACTATGAAAATGATAATCTCCTGCTCAGGCAGGCCTACCAGGAGGTTTTTGACCAGCAGATGGAGGAAGTGAGGCTCAGAAACATGCTGGAAAGAATACAAGAGTCAAAAATCGTTCTGATGTACCCAAAACAGCTGACCCCGTTCAGTTTTCCTGTAAAAGTGGATTCAATGCGTGAAAGCCTCTCGTCTGAAAAACTGGAAGACAGGGTAAAAAAGATGATCTGACAGTTTTAATCCCAAATCCTGAAAAAAATTAAATGATACATCCTCAGACAAGACCATATTTAGATTTTTCTGAATTTTACCCCATCTTTGCACTTAATCTTAACCGTTACCCCATTCTATACTTAACCAAAATAACTTTAATATGAAACGTCTCCTATTAGTTGGTTTTATCATCATCGGCCAATTCGCCATGGGCCAGACTCCTACCCCAAAAATTGTAAAAGACCACTATACAGTAAGCGGAGGACTACTCGGTGCATTTAATTTCAACAAATACAGAACGGTTGATAACAATTTAGTGGATTATTTTTTCCAGTCTGGATGGGCTGCAGGCGGCTGGGTTAATATCCCTCTTGGCAAAAGGTTCTCTTTTGAACCGCAGCTGATGTATAGCAAATACAGGTATGAAACCGCTGAAACTCAATCTCTGTTGAAAGACGGGAATGTGACTTTCATTTCATTGCCCCTTTTACTGAAATGGCATCTTGCAGAAAAATTTGCCATCACGGTTGGACCTCAGTTCGACCTGACTTCTTCAGTAAAAGACAACATGAATGTTCATACAAAAGATTCTGTGGCCAGTTCACAGATCTCTGTAAACGCAGGTGTTGAATTCTTCCCACGTGGACGTGTAGTACCTTTTGTAAGATATATCTACAGTTTCACAGACATGAACAATACCACCAGCCCTGCAACAGCTGGCGAGTGGAAGAACACCAACATTCAGGCAGGTCTGAAACTCAAACTATTTGGCAAGCACATCCTCGGAGATGCTGATGGTGATGGCATTGTTGATAAAGACGATAAATGTCCAACCCAGTTCGGTGTTGCCAGGTACCAGGGTTGCCCGATTCCTGACGCCGATGGCGATGGCATCAACGACGAAGAAGATAAGTGCCCAAGTGTAGCAGGTCTTGCTAAATACCAGGGTTGCCCAATTCCTGATACTGACAAAGACGGTATCAACGACGAACAGGATAAATGTCCTCAACAACCTGGTCTTCCTAAATACCAGGGTTGCCCGATTCCTGATACTGATAAAGACGGCATCAACGACGAAGAAGATAAATGTCCCCAGGTTCCCGGTTTGGCTAAATACCAGGGTTGCCCGATCCCAGATACTGATGGTGATGGCATCAACGATGAAGAAGATAAATGCCCAACTATTGCCGGAACAGCTGCCAACGGTGGTTGCCCTGCCATCAACTTCAAGGCTGAGAACATCCAGTTCGTTTCAGGAGGATCTTCTCTTACTACTGGTTCAAAAAATGAACTGAACAAGCTGACCAAGATCCTGAACGAAGATTATCCGGATATCAAAATGACCATCGCTGGTCATACTGATAATACTGGTAAACCTGAAAAGAACCAGGCGCTTTCAGTGAGCCGTGCGGAATCAGTTAAAAAATACCTGGTCAGCAAAGGTGTAAATGAAAGCAGATTAACTGCAACTGGTTATGGCCAGGATCAGCCAATTGCCGACAATACCACAAAAGCAGGTAAAGCCAAGAACAGGCGTGTAGAATTCAAAGTAAGCCAGTAAGCATAACTTAATATTGAATGAGAGCCCCCGGAGATCCCGGGGGCTTTCTATTTTAATTTGATACATGAATCGTTTGTTTCATTTCTTCTATAACAGCCAATGGGCAATCAAGCCTTAGTAACTTGGCCATTCTTCATCATTCCTTTCATTTCTTACTACCCTGTCTCGAATGATCAAGTTCAATCCACACCCTGAATTCATTACATACCATTTAAACCTGTTTTATGTCTTGGAATTTATTAGACTTAGTAAAAGGACAATTCAGTTCTGAACTGATCAACCAGGCTTCTTCCTTCCTTGGAGAATCCGATGTAAACCTGTCGAAGGGGCTGAATGCAATTATTCCCGCTGCCCTTTCAGGAATTGTAAAAAAAGCTGAAGACGGCGATACCAGCACACTGGTAAATCTCGCAAAATCCGCTTTCGACAGTGGCATCCTGGATAGTTTGCCCAATACATTCAGCGCTATTGGCGGTGGCGTTCCATCTATCGGCCCTGGTTTGATCACTGGTTTATTTGGTGACAAATATGGTGCAATAGCCAATGCAGTTTCTTCTTTCACAGGCCTGAAAGGGGCTACCACTTCTTCACTATTCGGCACTGTAGTACCTGCAGCACTTGCCTTGCTTGGAAAATTTGCAAAAGAAACAAACGCTACGCCAGGCAGTATCGCTTCGCTGCTGTCGGGTCAGAAAAATTCAATTTTGTCAGCCGTTCCGGTGGGACTCAATCTGTCCAAATTTTTTGATACGCCCAAACCCGTCGAGCATCATGTTCATGCCGCTCCGGTTCATGAAGAGAAGAAATCAAGCCTTCTTTGGTATATCCTTGCAGGACTTGGCCTGATTGCTTTGCTTTTACTCCTGTTCAGGGGTTGCCTGGATAAGAAAAAAGAAGCAGCACCAACAGAAGTACATGATACCACTGTTGTTGTAAAAACAGAAGTGATTGCAGTAACCAAAGAACCGCTTAAGGTGAAACTTCCGAATGGCGTTGAGATCAATGCCTATAAAGGTGGAATTGAAGATCTGCTGGTTACATTCCTTTTAGATCCTAATGCCAAACCGGGGAACGACAACTGGTTTGATTTCAACGACCTTAATTTCAAATTCGGTACAGCGGAAATAGTTCCTGAAAGCCGTACCGAAGTGGACAATATTGCTCAAATACTCAAAGCCTTCCCTAATGCCAAGATCAAACTGGGTGGCTATACTGATAAAGTGGGTGATGAGGCTGCGAACAAAAAATTATCACAGGCCAGGGCTGATGCAGTAGCCGCTGCACTGAAAGATCTGGGTGTAGGCGCCCAGGTTGAAGGTGCCGAAGGTTATGGTTCAGAATTCGCCAAATATCCAGCCACAGCACCTGAAGAAGACCGTTTGAAAGACAGGAGAGTTTCTGTCAGCGTGAGGGCCAAATAACAAAGGCACCATAAAATCCAGGACGGCCAGAGCGTCAGACAATGAGATGATTCTAAAGGATAATTTCATTTTCTGATGCTTTAGCCGTCTTTGGTATTATATAGGTGACCGGTTAGATTTATATTTGCGCATGGCTGAAATTCTTCAAGACATCAGGCAATTCTATAAAGGCTGGAAACACCATGAACCGGGTGAAGTGATCACCTTAAAGCAGGCAGGAAGCAACCGGATGTATTTTCGGGTAATGGACGGAAAGCAAAGCTATGTGGTTACCTATAACCCTTCCAACATCCCCGAGAACAATGCATTTGTTGAATTCAGCAGGCATTTTTATGGCAAACAACTTCCTGTTCCCGAAATTCTACATGCAGATAAAGACCTGACCAAATATCTGCAGTCAGACCTGGGTGATATCTCACTCTACGATATCATGGTCAAAGAGGGCTTCAGCGAACACGTGTACGAGCTTTATAAAAAGACCTGCGCCCAACTGGCCAAATTGCAGATAGAGGGCGGAAGAAACCTCGATTATAACAACTGCATTGCAACAAAATCATTTGATAAACAGGCGATCTATTCAGACCTGTTGTACTTTCTATATTATTTTGTCAGGGCACTTGACCTGCCTTATGATAAAAACGCCTTGCTCAATGATTTCGACATACTCAGCAGCTACCTGATGCAGGAGGAACAGAAATATTTCATGCATCGCGATTGTCAGAGCAGGAATATCATGGTCAAAGATGAACGTGTTTATTTCATCGATTACCAGGGCGGCATGCAGGGAGCACTTCAGTACGATATGGCTTCGCTGCTCTGGCAGGCACGCGCCTCACTTCCCTATGAGTGGCGGGATCAGTTACTGGATTATTATTTTGACCAGGCCAATGAGCTGCTGGGGCATACACTGGATAAACAGAATTTCATAGACAGCTACGATGGATTTGTATTGATCAGGATGTTGCAAACACTTGGTGCCTACGGGTTCAGGGGACTGTTCGAAAGAAAACATTATTTCATATCAAGCATACCTTTCGGCCTGAAGAACCTGAAATGGTTCATGAACAATAAGAAGATCCCCATCAGGCTGCCTGAGCTACAGAAATTGCTATTTGCTATCACTGATGATAAGATCATTTCCAAATTCGCTACCGTGAAGGCTGCGCCGGATTGTCCGCTGACGGTTCATATCCGCAGTTTCTCTTACAAGAATGGCATACCTGACGATGATTCAGGAAACGGAGGCGGATTTGTATTTGACTGCCGCGGCATTCTGAATCCAGGAAGGCTGGAAGAATTCAAGACCAAAACGGGAAGAGATAAACCAGTGCAGGAATTCCTGATACACAAAACCAAAATGCCATCCTTCCTGCAACATGTGTATTCGCTCGTGGACATTTCAGTGGAAGATTATATTCAGCGGGGATTCAGCAGCCTGACCGTGGGATTTGGATGTACTGGCGGCCAGCACAGATCAGTATACGCGGCAGACAAGCTGGCTGAACACCTGAAAGAAAAGTTCAATGTAAATACGGTTGTGCATCACCGTGAGCAGGAACTGAAGCAATGGAACAATACTATTTAGGCGAGAGGCGAGAGGTGGGAGGCGAGAGTGAACTCTCTCGCCTCTCGCCTATCGCCTCCATTAAAGACTATTATGACACTACCTCCGGGAACAAAAGCAATGATCTTCGCGGCAGGCCTGGGTACCAGGCTCAAGCCCTTCACTGATCATCATCCCAAGGCACTTGCCATGGTGAATCATAAACCCCTGCTGCAGAGAAATATAGAATACCTCAGGGAATTCGGGATCAGGGATATTGTTGTCAATGTGCATCATTTTGCGGACCAGATCATCGATTTCCTTCAGCAAAAGGAAAATTTCGGATGCAATATTGTGATTTCACATGAATTGGAGCAGCCACTTGAAACAGGAGGTGGATTGAAAAAAGCTTCCTGGTTCTTTACAGGGAACAATTTGCCGTTTATTGTGATGAATGCAGATATCCTCACAAATATGGACCTGGCAAAAATGTACCGCTATCACCTGGAGAAAAAAGGCCTGGCTACATTAGCAGTCACCACCAGGAAAACTTCACGTAATTTTCTTTTCGACGCTGAACATCGTCTCATTGGCTGGAAGAATAATAATACCGGTGAACAAAAGATATCCCGCGAAAAAGACATCTTATATACAGGTGCATTCACCTGTGTACATATCATCGATCCCGCCCTTCCGGGAATGATCAGGCAGGAAGGTAAATTTTCCATAATTGATACTTATCTTGACCTGGCAAAAACGGAAGATATTTTTGGGTACGATCATACCGGTGATGTAGTGGTTGACGTGGGTAAACCGGAATCCATCCTCAAAGCAGAAGAATTTTTCAATTAACCCTTTTCATATGATCAAGAAAATACTTGTAGGCCTGCTGTTTGTTTTCATTTTCCTTCAGTTTATCAGGCCAACACGCAATATCTCGGAAGGAAAATCAGCCAATCATATTTCAAACAAATATGCAGTTCCGGAAAACGTGAATACAGTGATTGAAAAGGCCTGTAATGACTGCCATTCCAATAATTCGGTTTACCCATGGTATACCAATATTCAACCCGTTGGCCTTTGGATGCAGAACCACGTGAATGAAGGGAAGAAGGAATTTAATTTTGATGAGTTCCTGACTTATTCGCCAAAAAAAGCCCACCACAAACTCGATGAAGTGATCGACCAGGTCAAAGAAGGTGAAATGCCATTGGATAGTTATACCTGGACCCATAAAAATGCGATACTCACTCAGGAAGAAAAAACCGCACTTATAGACTGGGCTGACCTCACCATGAAGCAGATCGCTACAGAGAATAATCTGAAGCCGGAACCAAAGAAAGAACAAGGTCAGCCGTAGATATAACGGGCAACCCTGTAGGTATTGCAATGGGCTTCCACGATATTCCTGATATCCGGAGAATAACCACCTCCCATGGCTACTGTACAGGGAATGTTGTGCTCTGACAATTTGCGGAATACGATCTCATCTCTTTTTCTGCATCCTTCCATACTTACCTTGAGTTTTCCATATTTATCGGTGGACAAGATATCAACCCCCGAAAGATAAAATGCAAATTCAGGATTGAAACCGGACACCACCCTGTCAAGGTGCGTAGTCAGGAGATCCAGGTATTCAGCATCCCCTATCCCGTCTGGCAGGGGAACATCCAGCGTAGAATGCTCTTTATGGAAAGGGTAATTATGCGCACCATGCATACTGAACGTAAAAACCACCTGGCTGTTTTCGAAGATCTTTGCGGTACCATTACCCTGATGCACATCAAGGTCAATGATCAGGATCCTGCTTGCAAGATTTTCATGCAAAAGATAATTCGACGCCACTGCCATATCATTCAATAAACAAAAACCTTCGCCCCTGTCGGCAAACGCGTGGTGTGTTCCCCCGGCCACATTCAGCGCCACACCATCTTTCATAGCATAACTGCAGCAATCAATAGTACCCTGTGTAATGATCAGTTCCCGGGTGGTCAGTTCGGGAGACTGTGGAAATCCAATATGACGCTGCTCTTTTTCAGACAGTCCCTGTTCTTTCAGTTTATGAAGATATTCGGCATCATGAGTTAGCAGAACCACCTCATCGGGACAAAGTCCGGGTGCAAAAATATCTTCTTCAGATATGGTCCCTTCATGCAGTAATTGCTCAGGAATGAGTTCATACTTGAGCATAGGGAAACGATGCCCTTCCGGTAGCGGATGCGCGTAAATGGGATCGTAAGCGATTTTCATTAATTGATCGAAATAAGTTTGTTCTCCACGATAGCAAAAACATTTTCACCTTTCTTTGGTTCGATCAGTGACATGCCTGTGAATCTGGAAAAAGCGGGCAGAACCGCAAATTGCGAAGTAAAATAGAAACAGGGGAATCGCAAAGCCTGTTTCCCCATGCCTGCGAGCCTGATACCCGGATGGATATGGCCCGATATATAATAATGATCCTGCTTAATGTGATGGGGCTGCAGGTCGTGCACAAAAGAAACCCCATCTATCGTCAGTTCCTGCTGATGCACCTGCAGGTTCATATCGTCATAATCCGAGGGCTTGAGAATATCATGATTTCCGATAACGAGATGCATATCCACCCCGGCCAGATCAAGCCTCCATTTTTTGAACCAACTGTGTTCGAGATTAGCCCGGCTGTGAAAAAGATCACCTACGATGATCACCGTGGCAGGCTGGAAATATTGGATCTGTTGCCATAATCGCTGGAGATCTTCTTTGTAAACATCGGTTGGGATGGGAATCCCTTCGCGACGGAAATGTCCCGTTTTACCAAAATGCAGATCAGAGACAATAAGTGCTTTTTTTTCTTCCCAATAGAGGCAACGCTCTGCAGTCAGCCAGAATTGCTGACCCATTCGCAGGTATGACAGGGGTGCGTGCAAAATAAATTAGTTCATCCTCTTCTTCAAAGTACTCACCTGCTCTTGCAGATTATTCACCAGGCTGGTCAGTTGATTCATATCCCATGCCGGTTGTGCTGATATTTTAGAGATCACCATCTGCGCCTGCCAGACTTCGATCACATCTTCCGCATTGATCTGGTAGGGCTGATAAGCCGGGTTATCGCTTACCATGGTCAGCTTGTTCTTGGCGCGGTTGTTTTTTACTATGCGTTTATACACGATCCCCTCGTTGCGGCTGACCACGATATATGCCTGGTTATTTTTCAGATGATCAGGATTATTCTCCACTTTCTCACCCACAATAATAGAGCCCGATGGTGTTGGCATCATGGAATCTCCCACGATCTCAAATGCACGGTACTGACCAGCTCCCAACATAGGGAGGGTAAAAGTATTCAGCTCGTCAATGAACTCCTGGTCAGCATATCCGGCAAGATAGCCTGCTGCAGCTTTGACCGGCACAAACTGGATCAGGTTGTTCTCCGATATCAGTTTCTGCTGCCTTCTTTTCACCAGGTAACTACCCTTTACCTCACTGAGATCTTTACGTAAAAGTTCATCCAGGCTGATCTTGAAACTATCACTCACCACTTCAAGCACATCAATTCGGGGTTCGGCACGCTCTTCTTCATAGGCACCCAATAACGACCTCTTGATGTTCAGTTTCATCGCAAACTCCTCCTGTGTAAGCCCCCTCAGTTTTCTGAGATATTTCAGGTTTTTACCGGCAAAAGACTGTGACATACTAATAATTTTGGTGGCAATATACTAAATTTTTTGGGAAACCAAATCGAAAACTAAAAAGTCAAAAACTTTTTTAGTTACTATTTTTGAAGCCTTAGAATTAATATATGGCTACAAAGACGAGAAAAGCAGAAAAGAAACCGGCCAGTAAAGCCGCAGTGAAAGACGCCAAACATGAGTTTACTATTTTGATCACCAACGACGATGGTGTTACCGCACCCGGTATCAGGCATCTTGTAGATGCCGTGAAAGGCCTTGGCAGGATTGTGGTAGTAGCGCCTGACAAACCTCAATCCGGAATGGGCCATGCGATCACCATTGGCTTCCCCCTGAGGATGAGCAAAGTGAAGTTGATGGATGGCGTAGAAGCCTGGAGCTGTAGCGGCACGCCGGTAGATTGTGTGAAGATCGCGGTTGATAAGATACTGCACCGCAAACCAGATCTCTGTTTAAGCGGGATCAACCATGGCGCCAATCATTCCATCAATGTGATCTATTCGGGTACCATGTCGGCCGCCATTGAAGCATCCATCGAATCCATACCATCTGTTGGATTCTCATTGTTAGATTATAGTGTTGAGGCCGATTTCACCGGTGCAAAAAAATATGCAAGGATCATTGTTGAGCAATTGAAGAAACAGAAGAAGATCGACAAGCACCTTTGCCTGAATGTAAACTTCCCTGCGATCCCCGAGCCATTGATCATGGGTATCAAGATCGCAAGGCAGGCCTACGCGAAGTATGAAGAAGATTTTAATGAACGTGACGATCCGCACGGAAGAAAATATTACTGGCTTACCGGTGCATTCGTGAATTTTGACGAAGGAAAAGATACGGATGTATGGGCGCTGGAAAATAACTTTGTGAGCGTAGTACCGGTGCAGTTCGATCTCACCAACTATACACTTAAATCCAAACTCGAAAAAACGTTTAAATGGTAATATTCAAGAAAGATGACCTGAAACTGGGGATCATCTTGGGACTTATTGGACCGCTGATTGGATTATTCGGATATTATTACTGGAAGTTCAGTCTTTATTCTTTCAGTGATTTTTTTAATGCCCTGCGGCAGAACAAACCGCTGATCACAGCGATCACCATTCCCTGCCTGCTGGTCAATATCATCTTCTTCACCTATTATATCAACACAAAAAAAGATCAGACCGCCAAGGGGATCTTTGCAGTCACTCTCGTGTATGCCGTGACCGCCCTTTTATTTAAAATCTGGGGATGAAATACTATCTCATCGCAGGCGAAGCTTCCGGTGACCTTCATGGAAGTAACCTGATCCGCGAGATCAGGAAGCTCGATGCCCATGCAAACATCCGTTGCTGGGGCGGTGATCTGATGCAACAGGCCGGTGGCGAACTGGTCAGCCATTATAAAGAGAGAGCTTTCATGGGCTTCCTGGAAGTATTCATGAACCTCAGGAAGGTCATGGGGTTTATTAAGCTCTGTAAGAAGGACCTGTTGGAATTCAATCCTGATGTGGTAGTATTTATTGATTACCCTGGCTTTAATATTCCCATTGCAGAATTTGCGAAGAAGCATGGCTATAAAACCGTTTTCTATATTTCCCCGCAAGTATGGGCATGGAAAGAAGGTCGTGTAAAAACCCTGCGACGTGTGATCGATAAAATGCTGGTGATCCTACCTTTCGAAAAAGAATTCTATGCGAAATGGGATTATGAAGTGGAATACGTGGGTCACCCCCTGGTGCAGGTGATAGATGAGTTCAGGAGAGACAATCCGCATTTACAACCTCCTGCGCAAACTTCAATAGCACTTCTTCCCGGCAGTCGCATGCAGGAGATCCGAAAGAAACTGCCCATCATGCTGGAGGCAACAAAGAATTTTCCAAACTGCAGATTCCGAATTGCGCAAGCCCCCTCCCTCGAAAGGAGTTTCTACGAAACCATGACCAGTCAATATTCAAATGTGGAGCTGGTGCAGGGGAAAACATATGAACTGCTGATGCAAAGCCATGCAGCACTTGTCACATCAGGAACAGCAACGCTTGAAACGGCCTTGTTCGGTGTACCGGAAGTAGTATGTTACAAAGGAAGCACGGTCTCTTATGAGATCGCCAAACGCCTGATCAAAGTGAAATATATTTCGCTGGTCAACCTCATACTCGACAAACCCGCGGTGAAGGAATTGATCCAGCATGAACTCACACCAGGAAACCTGACAATCGAACTTCGAAAATTATTGGAAGATCCCGGCTATCGGTCTGGGGTGCAGAAAAACCTCACTGAGCTTTGGAATATATTAAGTCCTGGGGGCGCCGCTTCCGCCAAAACTGCAAAGATCATTGTAGATATGATCCGTTCCTGATCAGGTTGTCAGCTTTTCTTTATAAACAACTTGTAGAACAGGATGATCAGGCCGAAAAGAAACATCATGATGGATATCCTGTTGATCCCATGCATATATCTTACCCAGGAAGAGTCAGGCCGGTTGGGATCTTTTTTCCGGATGTAGAGATATTCGGCGAGCTGTTTTAAAATACCCATGGAATTGTAACAGTTATAAAGGTCTAAAGTTCGTAATAAGTCAAAATTCAAAAGTCAAAATTCAAAATGTTTTTTGACTTTTTACTTATAACTTTTGACTTATTATGGATACCCTGACCCATATCGCCCTCGGCGCCTGCATTGGAGAACTCTTTACGGACAAGCAATTCGGGAAGAGAGCCATGCTCTGGGGCGCACTGGCGCAGAGTATCCCCGATATTGACTTCATCAGTGTGGCCTGGCTGGGGCCAACCGAAGAGCTGATCGCCCACCGTGGGTTTACACATTCCATCTTATTCGGCATCCTGATCACATTTTTTCTTGCCGTCACGGCTGAAAGGTTCCACAGGCCGCATAATATCTCATTGAAAAAATGGATCTTCTTCCTGGGTACAGAAGTAGCCGTTCACTTGTTGCTGGATGCTTTCAACAATTATGGTGTAGGCTGGTTTGAACCATTCTGGGACAAGAGGATATCTTTCCATACCATCTTCGTGGCCGATCCGTTTTTCTCTTTACCTGGTGGGATTGCCTGCCTGGCATTGATCTTTCTTCCTTCCGATCATTACAGGCGCGTGACCTGGGCTAAAACTGCCATCAGCTTTACTGCCCTATACCTGCTCTACGGTCTTTTCAATAAAGCTGTTGTGACCAGCGATATCAGGAAACTCACACAACGTCAGCATATCGATTATAACAGCAAGAGGGCATTTATCACACCTACCCCATTTAACACCTGGTTATGGTTTGTAGTGATCGAAGAAAAAGATGGTTACCAGGTGGGCTACCGTTCTTTCTTCGATAGCGAAGATAGCCTGAGGTTGAACTTCTTCCCCAGGAACGAACAATTGCTGAAAGAATTGAAAGATCACAAGGAAGTGATCAACCTGAAAAAATTCTCGCAGGGATATTATACCATTGAAAAAAGAGGCGATACACTGGTGTTCAACGACCTGCGCTTTGGACAGGAAATAGGATGGTACGATCCCAGGCAGCCATTCGCATTTCATTACTACCTCAATCATCCGGAAGACAATGAACTCGTGGTGCAAAGGGGCCGTTTCGCGCAGTGGAATGAACTAACGATCAAAAGTTTTCTCAACAGGATCCGGGGCTACTGATCTTCCTGCTGCCTGAAATAGAAAGTAAAAATGTAAAGCACGGCCCGGAACACTTCGTAACTCCACCACTGCAGAAACCTGGTGACAATATTATAATTCTTCAGGTTTTCATCGGTAATGGGGATGCAGTCTTTTTCAATCGTATTCCGCATGCGCCTGGTCACTTCCCGGGCAAACTCAGCGTCCATGATATCGAGGTTAAGCTCAATGGAAGCATAGGCACTGATATCATTCACATTATAAGAGCCAACGGTAACCCATTTTTCGTCGTACGTTGAAAGCTTGGCATGAAGTACACATTTCGGGTATTCATAGATCTTCACTTTATTACGGAGCATCCAGCGGTAGATGAACCGTTCTGCATACTTGGACATCTTTACATCTGAAGTGCCTGCCAGCACCAGTGAAATATTCACGCCACGCCGGGAAGCCATGACCATGTTTCTTCGCATAACCCTGCCCGGTAGGAAATAGCTGGACATGATGATGATGTCGTTTTCGGCCCTGTTGAACATCTCGATATAACTCCTGGAGATCTGGTTTCGTCTTCGTACCCAGTCGTTCCGCCTCACTTTCACCGCGCAATCCCATTCATGGGGAAATGCGAAAGGTGGATTTGCCGTTATGGCAGCACGGGCCTGCTTTGGTGATTTGTACCAGAACTCAACACAGACCCTGAATAATTCGTACGAGACTTCGCCTTCGGCATAAACGGCCCAATCGAACCAGGCAGGATCTCCGGGCATGTCGTTATACCTGTTGGAAATATTGATTCCGCCTACCAGTGAGAATTTGTTATCGGTGACCAGTACTTTATGATGGAGCCTTCGGCCAAAATAAAAACTGTTGCCTTTAAAGATCGGTTCAAAAAAACGGAAATGGATACCCGAAGAGGTGAGCTCTTCGATAAAGGTGGAAGGCAGGTGCCTGGATGCATACCCGTCAAGCAGGATATAGATCTTCACACCCCTTCTGCTGGCAGCCATCAACTCCTCCCCGATCATTATACCTGTTTCATCATGGTCATATATATAAGTCTGAAGATGAATGGAGTTGGAGGCCTTCCGGATCATATCGGCCATAACCGAAAAATACTCCCGGCCACCGTGTATCAGTTTAACACGGTTCCTGAATGAATAAAAAGGGGCTGTTGCGGGATTTACGCCAGACATAGTTTACCCAGGATTATTGATTGAATCAAATCCATCCTGGCTGAAAAACCACTGATGCAGGTTACCGGAACCGATGACGAATATTACCATGGATGAGGTTTTTTTGGGGTACATTTAAATATAATAATTAACCGGTTGTTTTTACCTGCGAAGACATTGCAATTCCTGAAGGAAACGGGGGAATTCACCCGTTTTACAGGCCGCTTTTTCAAAGAAGGCTTCAAACCCAGGTATGAAATTGCAGAACTGCTTCGCCAGTGTTACCTGATCGGAAATAAATCGCTCCCACTTGTAGGTATTACGGCTTTCATCATGGGTCTTGTGCTCACTATCCAGTTGCGGCCCTCACTTGTTGAATACGGTGTTGAATCACAGATACCCTATATCGTAAGTTATGCTATTATCAGGGAGATCGGTCCGGTGATCACTGCTTTGATATTTGCCGGTAAGATTGGGTCAAGTATCGGTGCCGAACTGGGATCTATGAAAGTCACAGAACAAATTGATGCCATGGAGGTTTCAGGAACAAATCCCTTCAAATACCTGGTGGTCACCCGTGTACTGGCAACCACGCTGATGCTGCCTGTTCTTGTTATTCTTTCCGATGGTATTTCGATCATGGGTTCTTTCCTGGGTGTGAATATCAGGGGCGTGATGAGTATGCAGGCATTTTTCGACCAGGTATTCCGCTGGCTGGAATTTTCCGATGTTTTCCCTGCAGTGATCAAAACTTTTTTCTTCGGGTTTTCCGTTGGCATGGTAGGCTGCTTTAAAGGTTACCAAACGAGCAAAGGCACTGAAGGCGTTGGTATCTCAGCAAACTCCTCTGTAGTGATATCCTCCATGCTCATCTTCCTGCTCGATCTTATAGCTGTTCAGATCACCGATATATTAGGCTTGAATTGATGCAAACAACCAGTACCATACCTGAACGAACCACAATGCAAATAGCCGCAGAACCTGTTATCCGTATCAGGGGTTTGAAAATAGCTTTCGGATCCAATGTGGTACTGAATGATTTCAACCTCGACCTGGAAAAAGGTGAAAGCATTGTAGTGCTGGGCAAATCGGGTTCAGGAAAATCAGTATTGATAAAATGCATCATCGGTCTGTTGCAACCCGATGCAGGTGAGATCCGGGTATTCGGCGAAAATGTGCTGGACATGGGCCATGAACAACTGGATAAGATCAGGGCCCGGGTGGGATTTTTATTCCAGAGCAATGCCTTGTACGATTCCATGACCGTGAAGGATAACCTTGAATTTCCACTAAGGCGTCACTGGATACAATTAGAACAGGATGAAGTAGACCAAATGGTGCTGGAAGCCCTGGGCAATGTAGGCCTGGCGCACACCGTGAATATGATGCCTTCAGAGTTATCAGGAGGTATGCGCAAGAGGATCGCGTTGGCGAGAACACTGATCCTAAAGCCCGAGATCATATTGTACGATGAACCCACCACCGGACTGGATCCTATTACGGGCAGGGAGATCAGTGAGCTCATGGTAGAGATTGCAAAAAAATATAAAACAAGTTCACTGATCATTTCACATGATATGAAATGTGTAAAAAGAACTTCAGACAGGATAGCGGTACTGATCAATGGGAAATGTTATGGACTGGGAACTTACCAGGAACTTAAAACATCGGCAGATCCACAGATAAAACAATTCTTTGAATAATCATTATGGCTAATAACCCTAACAACCTTGTCAAACTGGGCATATTCATACTTGCAGGGATATTGATCCTGATCCTGGCGTTGTTCCTGATCGGCAAGAACCAACACCTGGTAGGTTCGCATTTTGTGCTTCGGACCCATTTTGCCAATGTAGCCGGGCTCAGGATCGGGAACAATGTAAGATATGCCGGCATTGAAGTGGGTACCGTTAAAACCATTGAGATCATCAACGATACCACCGTGGAAGTGACCATGATCATCGATAAGAAAATGAAAGATGTGATCAAAAAAAATGCACTGGCCAGTTTGGGTGCCGACGGACTGATGGGCAATAAGGTGGTCAATATAGTTCCCATCAACGGTAGATCAGATCTTGCCGTGGATGGAGACCTGTTGGCATCACAGAAATCAGTTGAGTTTGACGACATACTCAGAACCCTGGCCAGTACCGGAGAAAATATAAACATCATTTCGGGAGACCTGAAGCAGACTGTTGCCAAGATCAATAACAGCAAAGGGTTATGGAAAATGTTGTCAGACAGCGGCCTGGCCCTTAACCTGCATAAAGCATCAAAAAACCTGGAAAGAGCAACGGTCAATGCTGAAATGATGACCCGGGATGTGCGGGTGATCATTGCGGATGTAAAAGCGGGCAATGGCCCGGCCGGAACTATTCTTCGCGATACTGTGATGGCTGCATCTTTAAGAACTTCAGTAAAGCAACTGGAAGACATCGCCAATAATGCAAGCTCCCTGGCTAACGATCTTGACAGCATCACAAGAAACGTCAATAAAGCTATTGAGGAGGGACCCGGAACCGTCAACCTGATCCTAAAGGATACGGCCATATCCGGAAATATCCGGAGAACATTAGCGAATGTTGAAAAAGGGACAGCCGCATTTGATGAGAACATGGAAGCGATGCGACACAATTTCCTCTTTAAAGGATATTTCAAGAAACAGGATAAAGAAAAAGCAAAGCAACAACAACAGCAAACTCAGTGATGGCTAGGCTTTATTAAACATCTTCAAAACAGGTTCCCGGAGTCCATCAGCCGCGGTGGTGGTATGGAAATGGATGATCTCAGCCATCTTTACAGGATCCATCCAGGTTGAAAAATCTGCATCGGGCATGGAAGCCCTGTTTTGCGGTGTATCAATGGTGCTCGGCACGATCACTATTGTTACCACATCTGTTCCTTTTGCTTCCTCATTCAATAGTTCCGCCAGCCTGAATAAAAGTGATTTTGACAGCCCATAGGCCGTCATACCCTTGCTATTACGCATATCCAGGCCCGGTCTTGACCCCACCAGGAAGATCCGCCCCCTGCCCTGGGCCATCATATTCAGGAAAACTGGCCTGGCGATATGATAAGCCGTTTCAAAATTCAGCCTGAACTGGGTCAGGATATCCGCCGAGCCGGTATCCTTTATTCCCCCCATGGCAAAACCGCCTGCTGTCAAGACTGCCACATTGATATCACCGTGCCGGGATATGATCTCCCCAACGATCTCCCCGCTCTGGCTTTCGTTGTTGAGATCTGCTTCAAATTTGCTGAATTGAGGTGAGGCTGCCTCCAGGGGTATTTTGTCGCCCGGAATAACTATACCGGAAACCCGGTCACCGGCTGCTAAGAACCTGTTGATCACTGCTTTACCAAGGTTCCCGCTGGCTCCTGTAACTAAAACATGCTTCATAGGCTAAAGGTACACAGAGACACGGAGGATAACACGGAGACACAGAGAAATCTCTCCGCGTTCCTCCTCCGCGTCTCTGCGTCCCCTCTGTGTTTCTGTGTTCTGTTTACGAGATACGGAAAAACCACCCCCCTGTTTAACCATTTAACCCTTCCGATGTTGATATTTCCGACACATTGAAGGAAATTTGCAGTTTAACCTGAATTAAGGATATGTACGAAGAAAATGATGATATTTTAGAACAGGTAACCTCATCGGAATATAAGTACGGGTTTGTTACTGACATCGAGGCTGATTCAGCTCCCAAAGGGCTGAGTGAGGACATTGTACGATTTATTTCAGCGAAGAAAAAAGAGCCGGAATGGCTGTTGGAATGGAGGCTTAAAGCCTATCGCCAATGGCTGAACATGGTTGAGCCAACATGGCCCAATGTTCACTACCCTCCTATTAATTACCAGGATATCATATACTATTCTGCCCCAAAGCAGAAGATCGCGCCGAATAGTCTTGACGATGTTGACCCGGAACTGCGGAAAACCTTTGAAAAACTGGGGATTTCCCTGACAGAACAGAAAAGGCTGACTGGTATAGCGGTGGATGCGGTAATGGACAGTGTTTCCGTAGCTACTACGTTCAAGGAAGAACTGGGCGAGCTGGGTATTATTTTCTGTTCTATGTCTGAAGCGGTTCATGAACATCCTGAACTGGTAAAACAGTACCTGGGTTCAGTGGTACCTGCAACAGACAACTATTTCTCTGCTTTGAATTCAGCTGTTTTCACCGATGGCTCGTTCTGTTTTATTCCCAAAGGAGTAAGATGTCCGATGGAGCTCTCTACCTATTTCAGGATCAATGCTGCCAATACCGGACAGTTTGAAAGAACACTGATCGTGGCAGAAGAAGGCGCCTATGTGAGTTACCTGGAAGGATGTACTGCGCCTATGCGTGATGAGAACCAATTGCATGCCGCTGTGGTGGAGATCGTGGCCCATGCCAATGCAGAAGTAAAATATTCCACCGTACAGAACTGGTATCCGGGTGATAAAGATGGCAAAGGAGGTATTTATAATTTCGTGACCAAGAGAGGCATTTGCCTTGGAGATCATTCCAAGATCTCCTGGACCCAGGTTGAAACCGGATCATCCATCACCTGGAAATATCCCAGTGTGATCCTTAAAGGAGATTATTCTGTAGGTGAATTCTACTCCGTTGCAGTTACCAATAATTACCAACAGGCAGATACGGGTACCAAGATGATGCACATCGGTAAGAATACCAGGAGCCGTATCGTTTCCAAAGGCATCTCAGCTGGCAAAAGCCAGAACAGTTATCGGGGCCTGGTGCAGGTAGGAAGGAAAGCAACCAATTCAAGGAATTTCTCCCAGTGCGATTCGCTGTTACTGGGCGACAAATGTGGAGCACACACATTCCCCTATATAGAAGTGAAGAACCACAGTTCGATAGTGGAACATGAAGCTACCACTTCGAAGATCGGTGAAGACCAGATCTTTTACTGCAACCAGCGGGGGATCGATACTGAAACTGCCGTAGCGCTGATCATCAATGGCTTTGCCAAAGAAGTAATGAACCAGTTGCCGATGGAATTTGCAGTGGAAGCACAGAAGCTTCTAGCCATTTCATTGGAGGGTAGCGTAGGATAGAGAATACAGGATCGAGGTTTTTTACTTTTTACTTTTGACTTTTTACTTTTGAATTTGAAATATGTTAAAGATCACAAACTTACAGGCATCTATAGACGAAAAACCCATACTCAGGGGAATTAACCTTGACATCAAAGCAGGAGAGGTTCATGCTATCATGGGACCCAACGGTTCAGGAAAATCTACCCTGGCTTCCGTACTGGCTGGCAGGGACCATTTTAATGTGACCGGCGGTTCCGTCGAATTCATGGGCAAAGATCTGTTGGAACTGTCGCCGGAAGACAGGGCCCGTGAGGGTGTATTCCTGGCATTCCAGTACCCGGTGGAGATCCCCGGTGTAAGCACAACCAACTTCATCAAAACAGCAGTGAACGAAACAAGGAAATACCGCGGCCTGGAACCACTGGACGCAGTAAGTTTTCTGAAGATGATGAAGGAAAAGATGAAACTGGTGAATATTGATCAGTCCCTGCTCAGCCGTTCTTTGAACGAAGGTTTTTCAGGGGGTGAAAAGAAAAGAAATGAGATTTTCCAGATGACCATGCTGGAACCCAGACTGGCCATACTTGACGAAACAGATTCGGGTCTCGATATTGATGCACTTCGTATTGTGGCAAATGGTGTAAATGAGTACCGGAATAAAGACAATGCCTTCCTGGTAGTGACACACTATCAGCGTCTGCTGGATTATATCGTCCCCGATTTTGTACACGTATTGTACAACGGAAGGATTGTGAAATCAGGTGGCAAGGAACTGGCACTTGAACTGGAAGAAAGAGGATATGATTTTATCAAGAACGAATATGTGGTACCTGAAGAAGCTTAATTATGAATGATACTATTCAAAAGATAACTGACCGGTACCAAAGTTCTGATACATTGCATGATATCAGGGAACACGCCATAGCAGATTTCAGGAAACTGGGAGTACCCACGGTCAAACACGAAGAATGGAAATATACAAGAGTGGGAAGTTTATTGCAGAACCCACTGGAAGTACAGGCGCCTGACCAGGTTAGCGAAACCGATATCAGCCAGTTCAGGCTGCCCGGCGATGCTTATGAGATCTTTGTGATCAATGGCAAATTCAGTTCAGGTTCTGCACCCGAAGGCATGACGGTATCATCATTGGGCGCTGAAGCAAATGGCCATTTCAAAAACATCATTGATAAACATCTCGGTACCAGCAGCAAATACCATCCCGATGGGATCAATGCCATGAATACTGCTTTTGCCGATCATGGATTGTTCATTTTTATCAATAAAGGAAAGAAGATCGATAAGCCTGTTTATATCTATTACATAAACGACAACAGGCAGTTCCCTACTCTTTCACTACCTCGCGCTTTGGTGTATGTATCGGCTGCCGCTGAAGTAGAGATCAGTGAACATTATGTCTCTCTTGGCCAAAACGACAGTTTCACCAACCAGGTCACCGAAGTGGTGGTGGAGCAGGATGCTATTGTGAATTATTATAAGATCCAGAATGAAGGCGCAAATGCCAGCCAGGTGAGCACTACGCAGTTCACACAGATCGGCAAGGCACTGACTAATGCTACCACCATATCACTCAGCGGAAACATCATCCGTAATAACCTCAATATGGTAATGGAAGCGGAGTATGGAGAATCGCATATGTATGGCCTCTACCTGTTGGACGGCAAAACCCATGTTGACAATCATACCATCGTAGACAATGTAATGCCAAACTGTTTCAGCAATGAACTGTATAAAGGCATTATGGACGGGGAGTCAACCGGGGTATTTAATGGAAAGATCTTTGTGCGGAAAGATGCGCAGAAAACGAATGCCTATCAGTCCAATAAAAACGTACTCCTCACTGATACGGCAAGTGTAAATACAAAACCACAGCTGGAGATTTTTGCTGATGATGTGAAATGTTCACATGGCTGTACCATTGGCAAACTGGACGAAGAAGCATTGTTCTACCTCCGTGCCAGGGGCATTGGCGAGAAATCTGCTAAATCATTATTGTTGCATGCGTTTGCAGTAGACATACTTGACAATATTAAATCAGAGCCCCTCAGAGAATATGTTGACAAACTGATCTCAGAAAGGCTCGAATTCAATTTCTAAGATGGAGACATTGACAGTGGGATATGATGTGTACGAGATCAGAAAACAATTTCCTGTATTAAGGCGCGAGCTGAAAGGAAAGCCACTTGTCTATTTTGATAATGCTGCTACATCGCAGAAGCCCCAGGTGGTTATTGACGCATTGGTAGATTACTACAGCAACTATAACGCAAATATCCATCGCGGAATTCATACACTGGCAGAAGAAGCCACCGCAGCATATGAGTCGACCCGTGAAGCGGCCAGGGTTTTCATAGGAGCAGGATCTGTGGAAGAGATCATCTTCACCAGGGGAACCACAGAAGGGATTAACCTGGTTACCAATACATGGGGCCGGGCCAATATCAGGGAGGGTGATGAGATCATCATATCCACCCTGGAACACCACTCCAACATCGTACCCTGGCAAATGCTTGCGGTAGAGAAAGGAGCGATCATCAGGGTGATCCCAATCAACGAAAATGGAGAGATCCAGTTGGAGGAATATTATAAACTGTTGAACGAAAGAACCCGGATCGTTTCCATCGTCCATGCCTCTAACTCACTGGGCGTGATCAATCCCATTAAACAGGTCATAGATGCCGCACACCAGGCGGGAGCACTCGTGATGATAGATGGGGCCCAATCCACAGTTCACCTCGATATCGATGTCACTGCACTTGATTGCGATTTCTTTGCATTCTCTTCTCATAAATTATACGGTCCTACTGGTGTTGGTGTTTTATACGGCAAGAAAGAACTCCTGGAAAACATGCCTCCATTCCACGGCGGCGGTGAGATGATCAAGGAAGTGAGTTTTGAAAAAACAACCTATAACGACCTGCCCTATAAATTTGAAGCAGGAACTCCCAATATTGCGGATACCGTGGCGATGAAAGCCGCCTTTGAATTCATCAACAGCATTGGCAAAGAGAATATACGGCGCCATGAAAACGACCTGCTGGTATACGGGACAGGACTTTTAAAAAACATTAAGGGTGTACATATAAAAGGTGACGTTGCGGAAAAAGTGAGTGTGATCTCTTTTGTAGTGGACAATATTCATCCCCAGGATCTGGGCATCCTCCTCGATAACCAGGGCATCGCAGTGAGAACAGGCTCCCACTGTACCATGCCACTCATGCAATGCCTTAAGATCAATGGTACCACCAGGGCGTCATTTGCTGCGTACAATACGCGCGAAGAGATAGACAAGCTTGCTAAAGGATTAGAGAAAGCCATAAAAATGTTATCCTGATGCCGGGACCTATTGAAACCATAGAACAGGAGATCGTTGAAGAGTTCTCCTTATTTGACAGCTGGGAAGATAAGTATGAGTATATCATTGACATGGGCAAGAAACTACCGCCCCTCAATGATGCATATAAAACGGAAGAGAACAAGATCAAGGGCTGTCAAAGCCAGGTTTGGATGCATTCTGACCTGAGAGATGGCAAAGTATATTACGAAGCCGATTCTGATGCCATGATCGTAAAAGGACTGATCAGTATGCTGGTGAGGGTGTTTTCAGGACAAAAACCGGAAGACATTGTGAATGCACCGGTAAAATTCATTGATGATATTGGTATGACCAGTCATCTGGCACAAACCAGGTCAAATGGATTAAGGGCCATGTTGAAACAGATGAAATTGGATGCTGTAGTTTGGAAAACCAAACAAAGCGGTGAGCAGTAAGCAGTGAGCAGAAAAGAAGAATTTATGATGAATGACGAATTATTGAAAGAAAAAGTGATTGAAAAGATCCAGGAGATATTTGACCCTGAGATCCCGGTGAATATCTGGGACCTGGGATTGATCTATGAAGTGAATATACTTCCCATTAATAATGTGCAGGTTGTGATGACCCTGACTGCACCGAGCTGCCCCGCTGCACAAACGCTTCCCCACGAGGTAGATCAGAAGATCAGGACCATAGAAGGCGTGAATGATGTACACGTTGAAGTGACCTGGACACCTTCATGGAATAAAGACATGATGAGTGAAGTCGCTAAACTTGAACTCGGATTTTTATAGATCAGTATTCACGGATCTTCGACAGTTCATGCTCAATTGAGGCATAATCCTTTTTGGATATTCTGTCTTTTGTAAACACGGAACTTCCTACTCCCAGTGCAAATGCACCCGCATCGAACCATTTCTTCACACTTGCTTCGTCAAATTGTACACCGCCTGTGACTACGATCTTCAATTGTGGAAGAGGTGCCAGCACAGATTTTACATAGTCTGGCCCAACAGTTCCTCCTGGAAATAATTTAACCACTACTGATCCGGCATTATGGGCTTTAAACATTTCGGTTGGCGTCATACAACCGGGGATATAAGGGATATTCCGTTTACGGCATGCTTTAGCAGTTGACCTGTCAAATATCGGTGCAACAATGAAGTCGGCACCTACATCCATGAAATCTTCAGCTGTAACATCGTCAAGAATGGTTCCGGCACCTAAACTGAGGTCAGGGCACTCTTTTTCCGCCCATGGAACAAGTTGCCTGAACACTTCGAGGGCCATGGTATCCCTGTTCGTCAACTCAAATACCTTTAGTCCGGAATTATAGCATGCTTTGATCACGTGTTTGCAAACCTCAGCGTCTGCATAATTGAACAAAGGCATGAAGCGTGTATCATTCAGTTTTTTGTAGACTGCTTCTGCAGTAAATCTGGCCATATTTGTGTATTATGAATTTTATCTTTTAACCCGGCCTCCCGTATTGCCTTCGATCAATCCCCAAACCTCATCTACAGAAACCAGGTTGTAATCTCCTTCCACCGAATGTTTCAAAACAGCAGAGGAGGCGGCAAAATCGATCTTTTCCTGATCGGTATAACCAGCCAGTGATCCAAATATGAATCCGGAAATGAATGCATCCCCACTGCCGATCCGGTCAATGATATTATTAATATCGTAAGTTTTTGTTTCAAACACAAGTGACCCGTTCCAGTATATCCCGCTAAGGGTATTATGTGAAGCACTGATACTGGCTCTTCGGGATGCAAGCATACACTCCATGGCGGGGAAATGCTTTTTCATGGCTTCCGCCACCACACCATAATCTTTCCCATTTCCTTTAATTCCAAAAATGCTCTCCGTATCAGATTCAGCCGCCACTACAACCTGGCTCAGTTTCACCAATGGTTCCAATACCTCGCCGGGCGTTTTTCCATATTGCCAGAGGCCTGAGCGGTAATTGATATCTGCCGACACTTTCACGCCTTTGCTTTTCGCAACTTTTAAAGCTTCTAACAGGCTGTCAGCAGCACCCTGGGAAATGGCGGGGGTAATTCCCGTCCAATGAAACCATTTTGCTCCATCAAGGATCTGCTCCCAATTGAAACTGTTTTTATCAATAGTGGAAAATGCAGAAGGAAGCCGATCGTAAGTGATCGCAGTAGCCCTGTTCAACGCCCCCTGTTCCACGAAATATAACCCCAGGCGGCCTTCGGTGAGTTGAATGTGATCAACATTAACATTCATTTTTCTCATGCTGGCAAGGGCAGCATGACCCAGTGCATTGTCGGGAAAGCGAGTCACATGGGCTGAAGGCCGGCCCCATTGTGTTAAAGCACAGCTAACATTTGCTTCCGCGCCGCTATACAGGATGTCTAACTGGTCTGTTTGCAATATTTTCTTTCTGCCGGGAGGGGTTAATCTCATCATGACCTCCCCAAAGGTGACAACTTCAGGCATGGTCTAAAGTTAAGGGATTATGGTTTACGTCTATCCTGCGATGTAAGCAAACTCATTCGTACCGTCCCCTACCCAACTGATTCATCATTCCCCAGTTTTATCGGAATACGGTAAACAGGCATCGGATTTTACCGGAAAGAACAAAAAATACCTTTATGAAAAAAAGTATCTGGATGGTGATGATAGGCCTTTTAACCACAGCGTTATTTGTGGCCTGCGACAATAATGATGATAATGTTCAGCCAAAGCCTACGCTGGACCAATATGACATCAATTTCCTCAACAAGGCCACTCAACAAAACCGGGCAACGATATTGTTGAATACGCTGGCCAAAGACAGCGGAACAAATGCGGGTGTAAAGCAGTATGCCCAGGACATGATCACAAACTACACGTCGGTACAGAAGTCCATTGATTCGATCGCCAACATTTATTCACTTCAGTTACCTACAACCGGGGATTCAGCTGTGTCTTTATTTAAAGACAATCTGATGATGATGGCAAGGGGCAAGAGCTTCGACACCTCATTTGTAGGTTACCAGATGAGATTGCTGGATAGTTATCTGCCAACATGGAATGATGCTTCGGCTAATGCCAAAAATACAGGTGTCAAGAATTTTGCCACTCAGCTTATTCCAACCTGGACTTCCTTCAGAAACAGGGCAGACTCATTATTTGGTTCACTGTAATAGCAGGTTGCAGGTTGCAGGTTACAGGTTACAGGTTGCAGGTATTTAATGGTGAATACCTGCAGCCTTATGCCTCTCGCCTATCGCCTCTCGCCGCTCACCTCTCGCCTCTCGCCTCATTCATTCACGGCGTTGAAAAATGCCGCTAGTTTTTGTTCATCCAACCGGCCCTGGGTGCGAACCGAGCTGCATAGATCTAGGCCCCAGGGTTCAACCTCTTCTATGGCCTGCTTCACATTACCGGCATTCAATCCGCCGGCGAGAAAAACAGGAACAGGAACAGAAGCCCTGATCTTACGACTGATCGCCCAGTTATGCGTATTACCCGTGCCTCCCAGGATCTTTACGGAAAGATTAGGATTACCGGAATCGAGCAATAACGCATCCACATATGGTGAGATCTCGATCGCCCTTTCAATATCAGATTCATCTAGCACATGAATGACCTGTACCAGCTTGATCCAGGGCAATTCATCGTGTAACCGGTCGTACTGGTCATAGTCGAGATAATCCACCAGCTGTAAGGTATTGGTGTGGGTGAGATAATGATGTTCAAGAATGTTCTCCGCTTTGGTTTCACTGGTGAGCAGAAATGTGGCTATGGGCGGAGGAACGCTTGCCGCAATATGTTTGATCATGACATCTTCAATAACACCAGGCCCCGAGGGCATTTTACCCACCAGTCCCAGGGCTGAAGCTCCGTATTTGATAGCTAAAGCGGCTTCGTCCGGAGAACTGATGCAACATATCTTGACTTTTGGCTTGATCATAATTTACGAATATAGAAAAAGCTCCAGACTCGTGGATTTCCAATGACTCAATCTATGACATCAACTATTTCTCTTATGTGATCCCTCGCCAGCAGCATACCCCTCACAATATCAGCATGGCTGCCTTCGAATAACTTGTCTTCAAACTCAATAACTACCGGTCCCGTATAACCGGAATTCCGGACGCCTTTCAGAAATGCTTTCCAGTCCACGTCGCCAAGGCCTGGGAGTTTGGGAGAATGGTATTCCAAAGGTGTGGCCAGTATACCTACACGGTCAAGTTTATCGCGGTAAAGTTTAGCATCCTTGAGATGAATATGAAAAAGCTTTTGGGAAAATTCTTTCAAAGGCTGCAGGTAATCCATCTGCTGCCAGATCATATGTGAAGGATCATAATTCAGACCGAAATGGTCGCTGTTGATAATAGAGAACATTTGTTCCCAAATGGCAGGACTTATGGCCATATTCTTCCCCCCTGGCCACTCATCATAAGTGAACAGCATGGGACAGTTCTCGATGCCAATCCGAACATTGACAGATTCCGCATGGCGAACAATGGAAGGCCAATATTCAGCAAATAACTCCAGGTTCTCTTTGAGATTTTTTGCCGGGTGGCGGCCAATGAAAGTATTTACTACAGGCACGCCCAGCCGCGCGGCAGCACTGATCACCTTCCTGATATGGCTGAAATAAAATGTTCTTTTGTCTTCTTCAGGGTCCAGGGGGTTAGGATAATATCCCAGTCCGGAAATGTAGACATTGTGTTTGTTTAAAACTGATCTGATATTAGCAAGATCAGCATCTCCCAACTGGTCCACGTCGATATGGGTAACACCGGCATAACGCCGTTCAGCCTGCCCCTTTGGCCAGCACATCACTTCCACGCACTGAAACCCGTTTTCAGACGCAAATGCAATTACCTCTTCAAACGATTGATCGGCAAAAATGGCACTTACAAAACCCAGATCCATAATGTTGATTTGGGGTCAAGATATGCAATTTCAAAAATTAATACATTTACCTCAACACAAGGAACTTGAAGAAGAAATACATCATACTTGACCTGGATAATACCATCTATCCGGTATACACGATAGGTAACGAATTATTCAAAACATTGTTCGAGCTGATTGAACAATCTAACGCGTACGAAGAGTCGCTTGAGTTGGTAAAACGGGATATCATGAGAAAACCCTTCCAGGTTGTAGCGGGCCAGTATGGATTCAGTACTGCCCTTACACAGGCAGGAATTGAACTGCTTAAAAACCTTGAGTACAATGGACCGATCAGGCCTTTTGACGACTATGAGCTTGTGAAAAACTATCCACAAAAAAAATTCCTGGTAACAACCGGGTTTCAGAAACTACAGTGGAGCAAGATCAGGGGTATGCAGATTGAAAATGATTTTACCGACATAAGGATCGTGGATCCCATGACATCTTCTCAAACAAAGAAGGATGTATTCATTGACCTTATCAAAAAATATGAGCTGAATAAAGAGGAGTTATTGGTGGTTGGTGACGACCCTCATTCTGAGCTACAGGCCGCCAATGAACTGGGGATAGATGCAGTATTGTACGACAAACTACAATTGAATCCTGATGCTCCGTTTAGCACGATCACAGATTATAATCAATTGAACAACTATTTATAAATCAGTGAGCAGAGAGCAGTTTTTCTGCTCACTGCTCACTGCTCACCGCTCACTGCTTCCCTTACAGTTGTTTAACAGGCACCTTCCTGAACTGATAAAACAGTCCAAGCTGGAATACACTGTTTTTTACGTTGGTATTGTTCTCGGTAATATCAGACAATCCGAGATTATACCGTGCGTCTACACCAAGGCCAGATGGAAACAGATAGCCAACACCGAAAGTCCACGAAAAATCTGTTGTTTTCAGTCCATCCTTCATATCTGTCTCAACATCACCTGAATGCGATTTGGCATTCATCAGGAAACCCAGTTGTGGACCGGTTTGAAGCCTGATCCCGTTGTCGAACATATACTGTAAGTTAACGGGAATGTTCAGGTAACCTAACTTATCCGTCCGGTCGCTGCTATATTTAGCACCTTGACCTGAAAACATCAGCTCCGGTTGAACGGCCCAGTTTTTACTCAGATGGAAATGTGCAAGCAGGCCAGCATGGAAAGAAGTTCTCGTATTTGCGTCCACACTGTTATCGTAGTTGAGGTTGGCAAAGTTCGCACCCGCCTTAAGTCCAAATTCAACCGTAGAATGCTGCGCTTTTGTTACTGTAGCTAACAGCAATACCACTGCTAGCATTAAACTCATTTTTTTCATAGTAGTCTCTTTACCCACTCCCTTTCAATTTCGATACCATGAAGTGTTAGAACAGACGGTTGACCATAAAAAAATGGCCACTGCGCCTGTGCACAGTGACCACTTACATGAAATGGACATTCTTATTTGGTCAGCTGGCCCCTGCAGGCTCCGCCCCTAAATGAAGCATTGTGAACATTCACATAATAACTTCCCGGATTCTGCCTGATCGCTTTGATCAGCTCGGGGTCAACGTCTGCCACGCCCATTGACATTCCTCCTACCGGTGGGTGAAGAGGCACTACAATAGGACCCGGCACACCTGCAGGTGCAATATGAATATGCGCTGCCACAGGTGATTCAATATTTTCTACATGAATTTCATAACTGATCGTGCCCTGTCCCTGGTTGAGATAAAAAACCGCCCATCCGGTTGCATCAGGATCCCCGGGAACAGGCGCCTCCTGTGAACCACTCATTGTGGCATACAATGGCCTGCCGCCAATGGACTGGTCTCTGGAAGTAAAACCAAACAAAAAATAACTGACAGCTAGAATTGCGAAGAACCTTTTCATAAGCGCTTATTTTGAGTTTTGAAAATACTTTTGGAAAACTGCCTGCCACCTGCGACCTGGTACCTGCCACCTGAAAAACAAAGGATGATTAAACCGAAACAACAGTTGGGTTTCTGAATAACTGGTTATTTTTATCTTTTAATCAATAACCATGGATCAAACAACACTAGGCATAGGTACCCGCCTGCAACACACCCGTTTTGGACCCGGAGTGATCGTGGGGGTGAAATATGCTACTTACCTTATTTCCTTTATTCACGAGGGGCTGAAAGAGGTCGAAAAAACTGATTCCCACCTCGAAGAGATTCAGCCTGAGAACGTTACGGAAGAAATTGAAACCCACAGCGAAGTGGAAACTTCCCTTTTACGCATTTTGAGAATGTGGGGAGGATTCAACGAAGTAGTGCCCCTGGGAGAAAGATGGCAGAACGGAAAGCTGATCTTACAGCCGGCAGACAAAACGCTAAAACCAAAAGAAGTCCCGGTAGAAGATTTCTTCCATAAAATAGTCATGCTTCGCGACAGGCTTCGGGTACTGGAGCAGAACATCAACAGCAACAAGAATCTCAGCGATGAAGAAAAGGTGAACCTCCAGCAATATATCACCCGATGTT
>DATGXN010000108.1:0-15444 GCA_035298945.1 Chitinophagaceae bacterium
CGTTAAGACCCAGTGAAAGGAAATTGTAAGAATCGAAATTGCGGGTCATTGCAGCATCACCATGAGGTTGCTCAGACCAACGCTGACCATCTAACAGATCATCCTTAACAAAGACCATACGATCTTCCAATGCGATATTGAGGCGACGTGAAAGCCTTACAGAAAAACCAGCACCAAGTGTTCCATTGAATACTGCTGATTTACCAAAGAACTTCATTTGTGTTGAGCTTGAAGACTCTGCAGGAGTTTCATAAGAGTCATCCAAAAGGTCCTTCAACGCACTGCGAACATCTTTCCTGGTATCGTATGTACCGGAGGTGATATTGTTGAAATTATATTTAGCAGAACCGTTCAGCGCATTCACTTTGGTTTCATATCCTGTGATACCGATACCAGCGATGGCATAGAGGCCTATCTTGGTTTTAGCAACGTGGAATTTGATATTCGAGAAATTGAATATGGCTTGTAAACTAAGGTCGTTCAGTTTAGTCTGGTAGTTATAGAAAACCCTGTCCTGAGCTCCTAACCTGTCACCGCTTGGTGTAACCAGGTTGGGCACGTAACCATTGTTCACCCAAGCTGAATTCTTGGCATAATTTGACGCAGCCTGCCATCCAAGACCGGTAGCCGTACCGTTCATATATTCCAACCTCAGAGATAAAGTATAACCGAGTGCTTTCCTAACATGCACACCCCATCCGAACGTAGGGAAATTGGCAGGAACGTCGCCCACAATGCTAGGAGCTCCCACTTTAACACCTACTTCCCACATGTTCCTCGGCTTAGGAGGAAATGCATACAGGTTGTTCATGAATTCGTTGTACTGAGGAAGTTTGCTAGCCTGGTAGTACGAAGAGTCGGACCAGACATTATCCTGTCCTAAAACAGAGGTGGAGCACGTCAGGATAATCAGTCCTAACAGAAATGAGTACTTTTTCCTTGCCATAATGTTAGTTATTGTAATTGTTGTTTCATATTTAGGGGACGGGTACTGTATGTTCCTTAAATTAAAACGGAGACAAATGTATTCAATGAGCGCCGTATTATCAAATTTTAGGAGACCATTTTGTGTCAATATCTGCTGCATTTTGGGTTCAAAAAGCCGTATAAACGAAGTTATTGCATCAAATTTTCATAAGTTCGCGCCACATTCATGAATTTTTCCTCCCAAATAATTGCTGAAGAACTTAGGATTTTCGAGTCCAGGTTTAAAGACTCCGTGAAAAGCAATGTACCCCTGCTCGACAGGATCATGAAATATGTGGTGAAAACCAAAGGCAAGCAGCTTCGGCCGATGTTTGTATTGCTGAGTGCCAAAATGACGGGAAGTATAAACGAATCTACCTACCGGGCAGCCTCACTCGTAGAATTGCTGCATACTGCCACACTGGTCCACGATGACGTGGTGGATGAATCCATGGAAAGAAGGGGCGTATTTTCCGTTTATGCGTTATGGAAAGCCAAAGTATCCGTGTTGGTGGGTGACTATCTCCTGGCAAAGGGGCTGTTGCTTTCACTTGATAACGACGATTTCAAGATCCTCCAGATCCTGTCCAGGGCTGTAAAGGAGATGAGTGAAGGCGAGCTTCTGCAACTGGAAAAATCCAGGTCGCTTAACCTGGACGAGGACATTTATTTCCGGATCATCACCAATAAGACGGCCTCCCTCCTCGCCTCCGCCTGTTCGGCAGGTGCTTACTCAGCGTCAAAAGACCTGGAAATTGCCGAGAAAATGCGGTTGTTCGGTGAGAAAGTTGGTATAGCTTTCCAGATCAAGGACGACCTGTTCGATTATGGAAAGGATGACGTGGGTAAGCCAACCGGGAATGATATAAAGGAGAAGAAAGTGACCCTTCCGCTGATCTATACCCTGAATAAGGTTGATAAACCGCTGAGAAAAGAATTGATCTATATTATCAAGAACCAGAACCGGGATAAGGATAAGATTGATTTTGTGATCAGCAAAGTGGAAGAAGCCGGCGGCATCCGCTATGCAACCGAAAAAATGAACGAATACCGAAACAGCGCATTGAAGATATTGGAAGATTTTCCGGCCGATGAAACAAGGGCCACCCTTGCTAATCTGGTCAATTTTACTACTGACAGGAAGAAATAATATTTATGGAGAAGAGATGGAACCTGCTGCGCCCAGACGAGCAGGATGTGGCTAGACTGCAGCAAGAACTTGGCATAAGTGCCATACTGTGCAGGATACTGGTAGAAAGAGGTGTGCGCAGCTATCAGGAGGCCCATCAATTCTTCAGGCCCTCACTGGAATCCCTCCATGATCCTTTTCTGATGAAAGATATGAACCTGGCGGTTGACAGGGTCATGCATGCCATGGTGCAACGGGAACGAATACTCGTTTATGGAGATTATGATGTTGATGGCACCACTGCTGTTGGGTGCATGTACCGCTTCCTTTGCAGGATCTATGAAAAAGACCTGGTCGATTTCTATATCCCCCATCGCTACCGGGAGGGATATGGTGTGTCCCGGCAAGGTGTGGAACATGCCATCGAAAATGGCTACAAACTGGTGATCGCGCTTGACTGTGGCATTAAATCCCAGGAACTGATCAGGTATGCCAAAGATCATGGAGTTGATTTCATCGTATGCGATCACCACATTCCCGATGAGTTACTGCCTCCGGCTGTTGCCATACTGAACCCAAAACAAAAAGACTGCCTTTATCCTTATAAGGAATTATGCGGATGTGGTGTGGGACTTAAACTGATCACTGCGATCGTCAAACAGTCTGACCTCCCTGATGAATACTGGATGGAGTGTCTCGAACTAACCGCAACAGCTATTGCGGCTGACATTGTGCCCATGACCGGGGAGAACCGTGTGATTGCATATTACGGACTCAAGAGAACCAACGAAAATCCTTCAGTTGCACTTAAAGCCCTTATGAATGTAAGTGGCATGAAGGGCAAAGTGCTGATACAGCATCTGGTATTCATGATCGCTCCCAGGGTGAACGCGGCGGGAAGAATGGATGATGCAAGGAAAGTGGTGAACCTTTTTATCGAAAACGACTTCGATAAAGCAGCTGAATTTGCAAAAGAACTCCATTCGGATAATGCAGACAGAAAAGAGGCCGACCTCTCTATAACCAAAGAAGCGCTTAGTCTTATCCGTGAGTATGAAACCACAGTGAAAAGAAAATCGACAGTTGTATATCAACCTCACTGGCATAAAGGTGTAGTGGGTATTGTAGCCAGCCGCCTCATAGAACATTATTACAGGCCCACCATAGTACTTACCAAAAGCGGTGATGTTGTTGCCGGCAGTGCCAGAAGCATTCCTGGATTCAATATTCACGATGGACTTGAGCAATGCAAAGACCTCCTGCTGGGATTTGGAGGACATTATTTTGCTGCAGGCATGACCATGCTGCCCGAGAACGTGGAAGCTTTCTCTGCCAGGTTCAATGAAGTTGTTGAAGGGCTGTTATTGGATCATTATTTCACCCCAGAGATCCGGATCGATGCAGAAGTGTCGATTGCAGATTGCAACCGGAAATTCTATGATATCGTTCACCAGATGGAACCCTTCGGCCCTGAAAACCCTCAACCCGTATTGGTTGCCAGAGGATTGAAAGATACCGGGCACAGTAAAGTTGTAAAAGACCTTCACCTTCGGCTGGTGGTAAAGCAGGAAAATTCACCAGTGATCAGCGGGATCGGTTTCAATCTTGCAGACAAATACCAGATCGTAAACTCAGGCATGCCATTCGATGTTGTTTTCACACTCGATGAAAATGAATGGCAGGGGAATGTTTCACTGCAGATGAAAGTTATTGATATTAAGGCGGCCGAAAAATAGAGAGATAGCAAGATAGAAAAATAGGGAGCCCCTCTAATGGATCTCCCTATCTTGCTAATTTACTATCTGACTATCTGTACAGCTGCTCACTGCTTAATTCAGGACATGAGTTCCACGTTGCGATTAATGAACGCTGTCAGATCATTTCCCTTCAACAGCCCTTGCGAGAGCAGTGCGAGATCGGCCAGATTTCTGACCAGTTTTTTCTGCCTGTTCTCATCACCTTCCTTCAGAATATTATGTATTACCGGATGATTGCCATTAACTGTAAGTGTGACTTCATCGGGCATACTTGCATAGAAGGATGCACCTGGTCCGCTGATAGCAGCCATGTCTTTCATTCTGCGCATAAACTCGGGTCTTGTGGCCACAACCGGTGTGGTATCTGTTCCCAGACCTTTGATCTCAACGGTTACATGTGATTCCGGTATTTGTAAACCGAACAGGTCTTTCAATTTATTCTCTTCATCTTTCGAAAGTACACTTTCTACATTTTCCTGTTTGTCGATCAGGTTGTCTGCAATATCGGCATCAACTCTTGTAAAATGAACATCCTGCCATTTCAGTTCCATCTGGTTGATGAAAGCGGAGTCAACAATGGTTTCCATTTTCACTACAACATACCCTCTCGCTTTGGCAGCAGTTACATAACTATCCTGCTGCACAGGATCTGTGGTATAAAGTATCACCAGTTTCCCTTCTTTGTTCTTCTGCAGCGTTTCTGCTGCGAGCTTGTATTCTTCCAGTGTATAGAACTTATCTTCCTTGGCATCCTTGAAAATATGGAAGGCATTGGCCTTGTCCAGGAACTTATCGTCCGTCATCATTCCATATTTCACAAATAAGCCGAGGCTATCCCATTTCTCTTCAAATTCAGGTCTGCTATTCCTGAAGATCTCATCCAGCTTGTCCGCAACTTTCTTGGTGATATGATTATTGATCTTCCTTACATTAGGATCTCCCTGCAGATAACTCCTGCTCACATTCAGAGGGATATCAGGGGAATCGATCACACCTTGTAACAACATGAGGAACTCAGGCACAATTTCTTTTACTTCATCAGTTACAAATACCTGGTTGCTGTATAGCTGAATCTTATCTTTTTGTATTTCATAGCTCTGCTTGATCTTAGGGAAGTATAAGATACCAGTAAGTGTAAACGGATAATCAACATTAAGATGTATCCAGAATAGAGGTGTCTCGTTGTAAGGATATAGTTCTTTGTAGAAATTCTCGTAATCTTCTTTTGTTAACTCCGATGGCTTTCTGGTCCATGCCGGATTAGGGTTGTTTACCTGTGTTTCTTTGAAGAAGATGGGAACGGGAAGGAAACGGCAGAATTTCTCCAGGATAGAAGAGATCCGGTGTTCCTCCAGGAATTCCTCACTTTCTTCATTAATATGAAGTACGATATCTGTTCCCCGGGTCTCTTTCTCTGCTTCCTCGATCGAGTACTCAGGGCTGCCATCGCAGGTCCATTTGGCCGGTTTTGACCCTTCTTTATAGGATTGGCTGATCACTTCCACTTTGGAGCTCACCATGAAACCGGAGTAGAAGCCCAGACCAAAATGGCCAATTATATTGTTTTCGTTTTGGCCTTTGTATTTTTCCAGGAACTCTTCAGCACTGGAAAAAGCCACCTGGTTAAGGTATTTGTCCATTTCTTCCGCCGTCATACCTATACCCCGGTCGCTGATGGTAAGTGTTTTATTCTCTTTATCGAGTGTCACATCGATCCGGAGTTCGCCCAGTTCCCCCTTGGCTTCTCCGGCCGAAGACAGGGTTTTCAGCTTTTGGGTAGCATCTACTGCGTTGGAAATCAACTCCCTAAGGAAAATTTCGTGGTCACTGTAGAGGAATTTCTTAATGATCGGGAAAATGTTCTCGGTATGTACGCGGATTTGGCCTGTCATAAGTAATAAGTTAAAAGTCAAAAGTAAAAAGTCAAAATGGGGGGTTCAAACGCCGAGCCAATGAGATAAAACTGACTTTCCGGCAGAAAACTGCTCACGACCAATGTATTTTTGACTTTTTACTTTTGACTTTTTAGTTTTTAAGCTATCTTTGCACCCCATTTAAAATTTAGGGTAAATATGCAGAACTACGAATTGATGGTGATCTTTACCCCTGTGCTGAGCGAGGAAGAATTCAAAGCCGCTCAGAAAAAATACATTGATTTCATCACTGGCAACAAAGGTGAGATCGTGTACACAAATCCTTGGGGATTAAGATCACTGGCGTATCCCGTACAAAAGAAAACCACAGGTATTTACTGGGTTCTCGAGTACAATGCGCCATCCGACATTAATGAGAAGCTGAAAATCCAGCTTCTTCGCGACGAGCAGGTGCTCCGCCACCAGGTTATAAAACTCGATAAATACGCCGTCGAGTATAACCTTAAGAAAAGAAGTGGTGTATCTACAGGAATTGAAAAAGCAGTGGAGGGTTAAAACATGGCAAAAGCTAATGAGATCAAGTATCTGACCGCGATCAAAACTGAGAAGCCTAAGAAGAAATTCTGCCGCTTCAAGAAGTATGGCATCAGGTATATTGATTACAAAGACGCAGAGTTCCTGAAAAAATTCCTGAACGACCAAGGTAAGCTTTTACCCCGTCGCCTTAGCGGTAACTCATTGAAGTACCAGCGCAAGGTGTCTGAGGCCGTAAAGCGTGCCCGTCAGATGGCAATATTGCCGTATGTAACAGACCTGTTAAAGTAAGGAGGAAGCCATGCAAGTGATATTAATACAGGATGTTAACAACCTTGGCGGTACCAATGAAGTGGTAAACGTAAGGAACGGATATGCCCGCAATTTCCTTATCCCCCAGAAGCTCGCCATCGAAGCCTCTCCTTCAAACATGCAACAGCTGAATGAAAGGCTGAAGCAACAAACGAAGAAAGAAGCTAAAATGCTTGCCGAGATCAATCTGGTTATTGATAAGCTGAAAGAAGGTGCAGTAAAGGTTGGCGCAAAAACCGGTACTTCAGGCAAGATCTTCGGTTCCGTAACTTCTGTGCAGGTAGCACGTGCTATCCGCGATCAGAAAGGTTATGAGATCGATCGCAGGAAGATCCATATCATTGACGACATTAAGGAACTCGGTACATTCAAGGCTAAAGTCGATTTCGGCAATGGTCATGAGACTGAACTGGAACTTGAAGTTGTTGCTGAATAAGCATTCAAATCTTTTTAATACAAAACCTCCCCAACGGGAGGTTTTTTTTATATTATTCTGATAAGTTTGACTTGTATTATAGCAGCGTCAGCTGAAGGCGGGTTTGAAAGATATTAGTACCACCCTTCATCCCGAATCGGTTCAGCAGGCTATAGCCATAGCCCAGTTCGAAACGGACATCATTTGACAAATACCAATTGACCATTGGCGTAATTCTCCAAATCTTTCCACCGGAAATATTGCCTCCATTCAGATCAAGATTGGTAAAGCGAAGCAGGCCTTCTATTGCCCCTGGTCCACCCTTAAAAACGGTTTTTTTAACGGGCACATGGCCAAGAATACTGGTAGCGGGATTATAGGTTCTTGATTCCCCGGTAAACATATAGCTCATCATCAACTCCCCGCCATGAAATAAAGGATTGTTTTGTTTCGGCGAATCAAATTTATACCAATGATACTCCGATCCAAATAACCAACGTCCTGATTTATAATAGATCTCATAAGCCAGATGAGTTGAACTTGAAGAAGCAAATTTCCCTGTTGAAACAAAATAAGGCGCCACATTTGCTTCCGGTTTCGAGCGCACCTGGATTTCCCCACCATCCACTTCACCATACCGATAGTTCAGGCCTACATGTAACACCTGGTTTGTTTTTTCATTAAATACCGGCAACCATCCCGCTCTTGCAGCAACCTGCCATTTATAGGTGGTGAAGGACTGCTCGTCGGAGAGCCAGTCCGTGAAAATTCCCAGGTTCCAGAATATCCTTTGTTTAGGGAGATAACTCATCCATTTTACCCCGTCAGCAAGGATCGGAATAACATCCAATGCCATTTGTCGCTCAAATGCCCACCCGAAATAACCGTTCATGACCTTATTGAGAGAGTATCCTTCTTTAGTACGACCAATAAAAAAAATGCTTTTGATCTCCGGCACATGAACCGTGAAACCTGTCTCCCTCACCAGCCAACTCTCCTGCGTGGCATCATACATCAATCCAAGCTTCCAACTGATGGTACGTTTAGTTTTGAATTGACCACTGGCGATCAGCCTGAAGTCGCGCACTTTGAATTTGGATTCCAGGGGAGTGCCAAGCGAATCCATTTGCTTTTTGCTGGTTTCGTCCGGAGCAAAGGCAGCATATTCGTAAAGGAATCCGCCGCCAAATTTAAATGTGGTAAGCCTGCCATTGAAAAGTCTCCAACGCTTATCCTTCCATTTCAGTTTGGATGAATCAGTCTTGACCACTTCAAGTTCCTCACCTTGAGTGCCATCAGGGATCAGGTCTTTTTCCTGGCCTTTGAGTTCATCACTCGCCAACAAGAAAAATATTGCTGATAGTATAAACGGCAGGATATATCTACCCTGCCGTTTTACTACAATAACCACTTTATTCATAGCACCTCATTGTAATTGCCTTACGATCAATACTCCATAAAGATCTTCTGCATCTCATCAAGCTTTCTGGGTTTAAGCAGGGCAACTGAGAGCAATACCCTTGATTTCTGAGGATTCAGATTGTAGGAAGCAACCAAACCCAGTTCATCATCGTTACATTCTACATTACGGCCTACTGTACCGGTAGCAACGCGTGTACTGCGCACAACGATCACGCCTTTTTTACTGGCTCTTGAACAAGCATCCAGTGCAGCTTTCGGCATATTACCATTACCAACACCTGCAATAACAATTCCTTTGGCACCGCGCTCTACTGAAGCATCGATCAGGTCTGCAGGCATATCTACATCTGCATAAATAATGTCAACACGTGGAAGTTTAGTTACGCCGTCAACGGAAAATTCAGATTTAAGACCAAACTTCTGGTCAGGATAGCGATAGTAATCCTGAACCCCATATGCTGTAGTACCAATAAGGCCACGAATCGGAGACATGAAAGTCTGTACCGCTGTAGTACTTACTTTGGTCAGGGTTTGTGCAGAATGGATCCAGTCGTTCATAACCAATAATACTCCCCTGCCCTTGGCATTTGGATCTGCTGCAACGGCAATACCGTTATAAAGATTCAAAGGTCCATCGGCACTCACTGCAGTTGAAGGGCGCATGGAACCCACAAGAACCACCGGTATATCGGTTTTCACAACCAGGTTAAGAAAATATGCAGTCTCTTCCATAGTATCTGTCCCATGTGTGATCACAATACCATTGGCTGATTTTGCTGCGGCTATCTCGTTGATCCTTTTTGCAAGCTTGAGCATTATTTCGAAACTCATATCCTGGGATCCAACATTCGATATCTGCTCACCTTTGATATTAGCCAGCTTCATCACATCAGGCACTGCATTCACCATCGCGTCAATGGTTACCTGGCCGGATGTATATCCAGACTGAACACCTGAACCTGCTGCACCGGCGATAGTACCTCCCGTTGCGAGGATAACCACATTGGGTTTGGTTTGTGCAAAGGCAGTCATACTGACAACAACCAGAAAGATCGCCAGTATACTTTTAATATTCATTAAAGTCTTTTTCATAATCGTTTGTTTATTTTTTGTTGTTAGTATTTGATTATTTCTGTCCGGTCATTGCTTTAGGATCAAGCAGTTTCTTGATCTGGTCTTCTGTCAGCAGTTTCTTTTCGCGGATCAGTTCGATGATCCCTTTTCCGGATTGAAGTGCTTCTTTAGCAAGCTCTGTGGTTTTCTCATAACCAAGTACCGGATTCAATGCGGTCACAACGCCTACACTTCTTTCGATATACCGGTTAAGTACCTCTTTATTTGCAGTTATTCCATCAATGCACTGTTTGCGGAATAGTGGAAGTGACTTATAGAACAGTCCCTGGGATTCCATAATTGCAATCGCCTCTACTGGCTCAAATGCATTCAGCTGAAGCAGCCCGGAATGAGCGGCCAGCGTAACAGTAACATCATTGCCAATCACTTTGAAGCAGACTTCATTCATCAGTTCGGGCATTACCGGATTCACTTTTCCCGGCATGATGGAAGAACCTGGCTGCAGCGCAGGCAGGTTGATCTCAAAAATACCAGTGCGAGGGCCGGAAGCCAGGAAGATGAGATCACCACTGATCTTGGACAAATTAATAGCAAGGCTTTTTAATGCAGATGAATAGATCACAAATCCCTGTTGACTGCTGGTGGCAGCGATCAGGTCTTTACTCATGATGATCGGCTTACCCATGATCTTTGCCAGTTGGACCGCACATTTCTCAGCATATCCCGGAGAAGCGGTTATACCAGTGCCAATAGCTGTTGCACCCATGTTCTGCTCATACAGGAAAGTTTCTGCTTTACGTAAAGCAGTGATCTCTGCATCCAGTTGGTTTGCAAATGCATGGAATTCCTGACCCAGGGTCATAGGCACTGCATCCTGACCTTCGGTACGTCCCATTTTCAACAGATCCTTGAACTCTTCTCCTTTATTATGCAGGGATTTTGATAATTCTCCCAGCTCTTTGACCAATTTCTCGTTGTGAAGGATCAGTGCGATTTTGATGGCCGTTGGATACACGTCATTGGTTGACTGGCCCATATTGAGGTCATCATGCGGTTCTATGTACTGGTATTCTCCTTTCTTATGACCGCTGAGCTCCAATGCAATATTGGCAAGTACCTCATTGGCATTCATATTTGCGGAAGTTCCTGCGCCACCCTGGTAGAGATCAACCAGGAAATGTTCATGGTATTTACCATCCATTACTGCCTGGCAGGCCTTCTCAATGGCGGCAAGTTTCTCTTTGCTCAATCTGCCGTCTTCCGCATTGGCACGGGCTGCAGCCAGTTTAACTATCGCATAGGCCTTTACATAATCCGGATAGAATTTTGTTGTTACTCCACTCACCTGGAAATTCTCGAGGGCCCTGGCTGTCTGCACACCATAATAGGCATCTGCAGGAATTTTCTTCTCGCCCAACAGGTCTTTCTCTGTTCTGTATTGCTGTGCAATGGCAGCACCTGCGAATGACAGCAATAAGGTGAGCATTATAAATCTGGAATTTTTCACGTTGTAATATTTAAAGTTTATAAAAGAATTTTTTGAAGGAGAATACCTGCCAGGACAGAAGCGATGGTGGTTACAATACCCGGCAACATGAAACTGTGGTTAAGTACATATTTCCCGATTTTAGTAGTGCCTGTTCTGTCGAACTGTATCGCAGTCAGCAAAGTTGGATATCCGGGTACAAAAAAATGTCCGTTAACGGCAGGGAAAATACCTACGAGATAAGCCGGGGGCAAACCCAGGGCAAGTCCCAGCGGCATCAGGGCTTTTGTAGTCGCAGCCTGGCTGAACAGCAGGATGCTCAAAGTGAATAAGGCCACGGCAAATGACCAGGGGTAATTCGTGACCATTTCACCCAAACCGGTTTTGATCACTGCATAATTGTTATCCATGAAAGTGCTGCTCATCCAAACCACACCAAAAACAGCGATCGTGGCCTGACCTGCAGAAGCAAACAAACTTGCTTTTGTCACTTGGGCAGCGGTAGTTTTACAGAACATGATGATGAAACCAGCGGACGCCAGCATGATCATCATGATCATAGAAGGCATCTGCACTTGTCCGGAAGCATTCACGGCAAAATTGGGCGTAAATCCTTCCATATCACCGAATGTGGGAAGCAAGGCCGGAAAAGATCCCAGTAATACAACAAGTAATACAGCGATGCCAAAAATAATAACAGACGGTATGGCACCCGCTTTAAGTTTCAATTCTCCGCTTTCAGCCCCTTCTTCCATACTCTTTGCAAATGCCGGATCCTTCATTCGTTCCAGGAACTCGGGGTCATCAGCGAGTTCCTTACCCCTTTTTAGTACAAATAGGACCCCCACGATCACGCCAAAAAGTGTTGCGGGTATACAAACCAAGAGAATATCCGCCAGTTTCACCCCGCTGGCTCCCAATACGGTCAACAAAGCCGCAGATGCTGCTGAAACCGGACTCGCCGTGATCCCCATATGGGCTGCAGTTACGCTCATGCTCAACGCACGTTCCGGGCGGATCCTTTTTTTGATCGCTACCTCAGCTATAATGGGCATGATCGAATAAGATATATGTGCAGTACCCGCGAAAAGGGTAAAGAAATAAGTGACCAGGGGTCCAAGTATGGTGATCTGCTGGGGTCTGCTTCTCAAAAGTTTACCTGCCAGGTTGACGAGGTAGTCCATACCTCCTGCGGCCTGTAACGCAGCAGCAGCAGTAACTACACTGAGGATGATCAACATCACCTCAAGAGGAGGATCGGAGGGTTTCATCCGGAATATAAAAAGCAGCACCAGCAGCCCGATCATACCCATCACACCCAAGCCAATACCCGACATTCTTGCCCCGATGAATATACAAACCAGAAGTATCAGGAGTTCTAAGGCAATCAGCATATATATACGTTAAAGGATGGTCATTTACACCAGGAAGAACCTGACACATATTCACAATCATAAATTTCCTAAATAACCACCGCATCCCTCTAATTTTACAGTTAACTGAGAGAGATCGAAAGCAATGATTTATATCATTTTTTCGATTTTGTCTTTGTCAATAAATCATGAAAAAGGAAAATCAAATGTTCGCCAACATGAAATCTGCAGTTTGGACAGGTCTAATACTATGGGCGTTTCTGACGGGCTGCGGTCAGGCCCGAAATAACGTTGAAACAAATCCCAAGCCTGTTGCTACTAATGCAGACACCATTGCTCCCGGCGATATTGCCGGTAATTTCAGCGACCAGGCCCTGCTGCATTTCGACAGTACCGAGATCAACAAATTCATTGAGGCACATCCTGCATTCAAATCTTATTACGATGAGTATGTGCGATTCTATTCCGGTCGCCATTACAGTTATGCCTGGCATAATAAGACGGGCCTGATAGAACAATCGAATATTCTCTACAACTATGTAATGCAATTGAGGGATAATGGTGTGCCCGATGCGGCCCCATATGTAGACGAGTACAACCAGATGATGGAGGACCAGTCAATGGGTCTTTCGCCAGAAAGGGAATTAATGCTTACCGGGCAATACCTTTTCTATTCAGGGAAGGTCCTTGCAGGTGTTCCGGAATCTGATACACGCCAGGTCCAATGGTATATCCCAAGGAAGAAAATGGATTATGCCGCATTGCTTGATTCTTTACTGAAGGGAAAAGTTGACCCAGGCAAACTTTTATTGCCACAGTATTACAAGCTCCAGGAAAAACTCAAAGCATATTATGAAATAGAGAAAAAAGGATCCTGGGTTACTATAAAACCAGATAAAAAGAAATATCATGTAGGCGACGCTTCGCCTGTGATCAAAGAGATCAGGAAGAAACTGTTTCTTGCCGGAGATATCAGTAACGATAACCAAAGTGATGTATTTGATGAGGAGATGGAGGCAGGAATAAAGGAATTCCAAAGGAGATATGGCCTGAAAGAAGATGGCGTCGCTGGTCCGGGTGTACTAAAGGAAATGGCCGCTCCTTTAGCTGCAAGGATAGAACAGATCGCAGTCAATATGGAAAGATGCCGCTGGCTTCCTAATGAAACCAGTAAAGACTACCTTTTTGTGAACATACCCCAGTTTAAGCTGGTAGCCATGGAAGATGACTCGATCGTTTTTGACTGCAACGTGGTAGTGGGCACAGCAACCAATAAAACAGTGATTTTCAGGGGCGACATGAAATATGTGGTTTTCAGCCCTTACTGGAATGTTCCCCAGAGTATCATCAATAAGGAGATCCTGCCGGCTATGAAACGGAATCCTAAATACCTCGAAAAGCACAATATGGAATACAACGGGGGCAAGATCAGGCAGAAACCGGGGCCTAACAACTCGCTGGGGCTGGTTAAATTCCTTTTCCCCAATAGCTTTAATATATACCTGCATGATACCCCTTCAAAAAGCCTGTTCAAGGAAGACAAAAGGGCATTCAGCCATGGATGTATCAGGGTTTCAGAGCCTTATGAGCTCGCACAATACCTTTTAAGGAATGATCCTTCCTGGACGCCGGAAAAGATCACGACGGCCATGAATAGCGGTAAAGAACAATATGTTACGCTAAAGAAAACGGTTCCTGTATACCTTGTTTATTTCACCGCTTTCGTGGATCCGCGGGGAAAACTGAATTTCAGGGACGATATCTATGCCCGTGATCAGGCAGTTAAAGAAATGCTTTTCTCAAAAAATCATAACGCAATTAAGTAAATTAGTTATCTTTAAGAAGGACCATTTAGGGACCATATGTTTTTAAGCATCATCGTTCTAATTGTTCCAAGTTATTAATTCAGTAAATCCTCAGTAATGAACATTTATGTAGGTAACATGAACTTCAATCTCGGAAACGATGATTTGTACAATTTGTTTTCTCAGTTTGGAGCAGTAACATCTGCCAAGATCATTAACGACAAAGTTACCGGTCGTAGTAAAGGTTTTGGTTTCGTAGAAATGGAGAACGATGAAGATGCCCGCAAAGCTATTGCACAGTTAAATGAGTCGGAAGTTCAAGGCCGAAAGCTCATTGTGAATGAGGCCCGTCCACAGGAATCAAGGCCTGGTGGTGGTGGTGGCGGAGGCTTTAAGAAACGCAGCTTTGGCGGCGGCGGCGGTGGCGGAGGCTATCGCGGCGGAAATGGCGGTGGAAACAGGAGCGGTGGCAGCAGAGACCGCTTTAATGAATATTAATTTAAAAATGCTTCCTTCGGGAAGCATTTTTGTTTAGTGGATATTACCTTCATATCCACCTAACAGCTTAGCATGAATTTTTCTCCTGTTATTGCAGGTTGCATGAATTGGGGCCAATGGGGCGCTAAATTCAATACGCAGCAATATCTCACCGCAATTAAAGAATGCCTTGACCTGGGCGTAGTATGGTTTGACCATGCAGATATCTATGGTCATTACACTACCGAAGAAGAATTTGGCAATGCAATGCAAATTGAGCCTGGACTTAGGGCCCAGATGAAACTCATCACCAAGTGTGGGATCAAAATGGTGACACCTCACCGGCCAGACCACAAAATAAAATCTTACGATACCAGCAGTGAACATATTATACGTTCAGCCGAGCGGTCTTTATTCAATCTCCGAACGGACCATATAGATCTTTTGCTTATTCACCGTCCGGATCCCATGATGGATGCATCAGAGATCGCAGATGCAATGGATAGATTACAAACACAGGGAAAGGTTTTACATTTCGGTGTATCCAATTTTCTTCCCCAACATATGTCGCTGTTGAGGCCTGTGATCAAAGTTGAGGCAAACCAGTTTGAGTTCTCCGCTTTCCATACTGCTGCATTGCATGATGGCACAGCAGAATATTGCCAGCAACATGGGATCGCGTGCATGTCGTGGTCCCCATTGGGCGGGGGCGTATTGACGGCGGAAGAAAAAACTGATCAGGCCATGCGCGTAATAGCCATTGCTGAGATCCTGGGCGAAGAATTGGGTTTAAGCATTGACCAGGTACTCCTGGCATGGC
>DATGXN010000109.1:0-9626 GCA_035298945.1 Chitinophagaceae bacterium
TATTGATCAGTTATTTGATCCGGATAACCATTTTCTGATTCTGTTTCCAGCAATTGTACATTTGTGAAATTCAAAAAAACGACTCATGAAGTTTCCTTCTCCTGTTTCAATAAAATGGATGGCAGAACTGATCAATGCTCAGATTATAGGCAATGCAGATGCATTTGCGAACGGCATTAATGAGATCCATAAAGTGGAAGAGGGAGATCTTGTGTTTGTTGATCATCCAAAATATTATGATAAATGTCTGCACTCAGCAGCAACATTCATTATCATTAACAAAGTGGTAGAATGCCCGCCGGGCAAAGCTTTACTGGTGGTGCCCCAGCCTTTTGAAGCATATCTTACTATTGTTCGTCATTTCCGTCCGTTCACTCCTGCAACGGGAATGGTCAGTGAAAATGCAGTGATCGGAGAGGGTTCATATGTTGCACCGGGTGCATATATCGGGCATCATGTTTCTATAGGTGACAACTGCAGAATAGGTCCTAATGTGAGTATTCTGGATCATACGGTGATCGGGAACAATGTGGTGATCCAGGCAGGTACGGTGATCGGGTCCGATGCTTTTTACTATAATACCAAAAAAGACAGGGAGGTTTGGTACAAAAGGATGGAAAGCTGCGGAAGGGTGGTTATTGAAGACGATGTGGAGATCGGATCAGCCTGTACCATTGACCGTGGTGTTACCCATGACACCGTGATAGGCAGGGGAACGAAAATGGACAATATGGTACATATTGGCCATGACTCCGTGATCGGAAGGAACTGTTTGTTTGCTTCGCAGGTTGGTATTGCGGGTGCAGTGAATATAAAGGATGGCGTAATTCTCTGGGGCCAGGTTGGAGTAAGCAAAACATTAACGATTGGCGAGAACGCTGTATTATATGCGCAGAGTGGAGTACCTGCGAGCCTGGAAGGAGGTAAATCTTATTTCGGTTCACCGGCGGTGGAGGCAAGCGTTAAGATGCGCGAGTTGGTTTGGATCAAACGCATCCCTGAGATGTGGGAGAAGCTAAAGAAATTATAGGATACAGGGTAAGTTCTGCTCATGCTCACTATATTCTGCAACCTGCAACCTGTAACCTGCAACCTGCAACCTGTAACCTGCAACCTGCTAACAGGGACTAATTCTTCGCGGGGACATAATCATAGGGCATAAAATCCGCCAGCTTCTCCCATCCCCAATAGCCAATAGTAAGCAGATCACGCTGATCGTAGAAGTACCCGTTCCTTTCTATCCCAATGGCATCCCTGAAATCAAGTTGGGAGATCTGGATGGTATTATTTTCAGACAGTTTATTCTTTACCAGGTAGGCTTTCTCCGGAAGTTCGTTCAGGTAGGCCACCCTTAATTTGGACGCAGGATGTAATTCCAGTTCTTCATTGTCCAATACCGCAAAATCTTTGTCGTATGGATCGTTAAGAGGACGTGGCTTGCCTGCTTTATCGATGAATTCTATTTTGAATCCTTCAGCACCCAATGAATTATCGTAATATGATCTGAAGAAATGGGTCAGCGAACCCAGGTAGGCTTCTTCTCTTTTTTGTTTCCAGGTTTCTGCTTCTTCTGCCGTACCCTGCATTTCTTCAAACAGGGGATAACCGGTGAACTGGGTAACAGTAGTTCCATATTCGTGTATAAAAGAGTCCAGTTGATATTTTATCCTATACCCCAGCGCCTTGTTGTTGATGATCAGTTCCTGGTCTGCAATGATCTTCAGCCTGTTCTTCTTCTTGCTATAAAAAAAACGCAGCACCTGTGGATTCTCTATCTGGCAAAGGGCGCTGTTTTCAGTGATGCCGATGAACTGCTCCCTGAAGAATGCACCGTATTTCTCGAGTCCGTTTTTCACTTCTGTAGTAGCCACAACAGACACTTCTTCCATGCTTTTTTCTTTCTCCTTGAGCACGAATTTCATGGCTTCGAGGTTCTCAGTCTGCTTCGAAATTCTCTGGCTCTGGGTTTCATAACCGGAATAGCTTACTACAATATCATAACCTCCCGAAGGAACTGAAATAGAGAATTCTCCGTTGCTGTTGGTGAGTGTTCCGATGGTGGTATTCTGGCAAAAAACAGATGCGCCGGCAAGAGGCTGCTTTGTTTTCTCATCCACAACAATGCCGCTCACTTTGTATTGAGCCAGGATGATCATCGGAATTACATACAGAGATAGCGTGAAAAGGATCTTTTTCATATTGATAAGGATAACCGTTATGCCCTGCAAATATTGTGCACTATCTGTTAACCCTAAGCAAATATTCCCTGCAGCTTTCTGCAATGGCTTCATCTATAGGCTTATAGCTGAAACCGGGTAGGAATTTCGACAGTTTTGACCCGTCAAAATATACTTTCATCCGGGCCGTTTCTGCAGTCTCTTTGGTCAGCAATGGATCACTACCTGTGAAAAGGCTTTTCAATCTTTCCAGTCGCCAGACTATACCTGCCAGGAATTTCGAAGCATGGCGGTGAGGAGGTTTTTTTGAAAAATTTTTCGCCATCATATTGAATACCTCCCTGTAGGGAAGGTTTTCGGCCGAAACAATGAATCTTTCTTCACTGATATCGGCCTTCATCAGCGATACCATGGCCATGGCCACATCGCCGGCATAAACAAAGCCACTGATGCCTTCGGTGTACCAGGGGAATTCTTTATATGCATTTTTGAAGGTAGCCGCCGAACTGTCGTTCCAGTCGCCCACTCCCAGTATGATGGTTGGGTTGACCATTACTGCATTCAGTCCTTCACTGATGCCCCGCCATATTTCAACTTCCGCCAGGTATTTGCTTTTGCCATAACTGGAGAGGTTGTTTTCTTCCGACCATTTAGCTTCTTCGGTTACCGTTATGCCATCTCTTTTCCTTCCCAATGCAGACACTGAACTCACATGTACAAGTTTTCGCACGTTCCCGGCAACGCAAGCGTTCACCACATTGGCTGTGCCCTGTACATTGACCTTCAGCAAATCATCTTTTCGCGAAGGGTTGAAGCTGACCAACCCGGCGCAATGATAGACTTCGTTACATTGCCCGCACAATTCGGATAAAAGCACCACATCGAAAATGTCGCCTTTGACCCATTCTATGGAACGGATCTCTTCTTCCGTAAGCAGGCTGGGGTACCTGGACCTGTAAAGGGCTTTCACCTTTTCGCCCTGCCTGAGCAGTTCGCGCAGAAGATAACCTCCCAACAATCCAGATCCTCCTGTTACTAGTACCATGTTGTTTTTTTAATAACTATAATAGCCTTTGCCCGACTTCCTGCCTAGTTCACCTTTCCGGATCTTATCTTCCTGGATAGGTGAGGGCCTGAATCGAATGGGCTTGCCGCAGGCTTCGTATAATGACTTGGTCACGGTGAAATTAATATCATTACCAATGAGGTCCATTAACCTGAAAGGTCCCATTTTGAAGCCCGCATTTTCCATGATCCTGTCTGCCTGCTCCACACTGGTGATGTCCAGGGCCAATAACTGCAAGGCCTCGAGATAATAATGCCTGGCCACCCTGTTGACGATGAATCCTGGAGAATCCCTGCATACAACTGGCGTTTTCCCCATGGAGATCGCCACCTCTTTCATTTTTTGAATAGTGTCCACTGAAGTAGCTGGCGTGTATACCAGTTCCACAAGTTTCATCAACTGGGCGGGATTGAAGAAATGCATGCCGCAAAATCTTTCAGGTGCCGGGATGTTATCTGCTATGGCACCCACAGAAAGGGAAGATGTATTGGACGCCAGAATGGTATGTGGTGAATTCATCGCCGCAAGCTGGTTGAACAAAGCCGATTTAATGGCCACGTCTTCGATGATGGCTTCTATGACGAGATCGCCTTTGCACTGGTCCAGGTCTGAACTGAACTTCAACCGGCCCATAGTGTCTTTTATCTCCTGTTCAGAGATCTTCGATTTCTCGTAAAGGGATTTCAGGTTTTTCCTGATCGAGGCTTCGGCGTGCTCAAGCGCTTCCGTTCGCGGTTCATACAACAATGTGGTATAACCGCTGCGTGCTGAGATCTCAGCAATGCCGGTACCCATTGTCCCTGCGCCACAAACTATTATTTTCATCATGTTGCGGAGGTGAACTGCTGGAGGAAACGCACATCGTTCTCGCTCAGCAGCCTGATATCATTGATGCCGTATTTAAGCAGGGCTGGTCTTTCCACGCCCATGCCAAAAGCAAAGCCTGTGTATTTCGTACTATCAATGCCACAATTTTCAAGCACGTTAGGATGTACCATGCCGCAGCCCAGGATCTCCAGCCATCCCGTGCGTTTGCAAACGGAGCAACCTGTTCCGCCACATAGCTGGCAGCTGATATCCATCTCGGCACTGGGCTCCGTGAAAGGGAAATAACTGGGCCTGAACCTGACCTTCACATCTTTGCCGAACATTTCCTGTACAAAGAAATACAGGGTCTGTTTCAGGTCCGCGAATGATACATTCTCATCAATATATAATCCTTCCACCTGGTGGAAGAAGCAGTGTGATCTTGAGCTGACGGTTTCATTCCGGTATACGCGACCCGGGCAGATGATCCTGATGGGCAAATTCCCTTTTTCCATCTCCCTGATCTGGATATTGCTCGTATGGGTACGCAGCAGCCAGTCGGGGTTCTGTGACAGGTAGAAAGTATCCTGCATATCGCGTGCAGGATGGTTCTCCGATATATTGAGGGCTGTGAAATTATGAAAATCGTCTTCTATCTCCGGCCCTTCCGCAACAGCAAATCCCAGGCGCTGGAATATCGACACAATTCGGTTACGCATAAGCGTTACTGGATGCCTCGCACCAGTGGTTATCGGATCGCCGGGAAGTGTTATATCTTTCGTATGTTCCTTGCCGTTAGTGGTATTCCCTAGGGCCGCTTTCAGTGTTTCAAATTTCTCTTCCGTGGAGATCTTGAGCCCGTTCATGATCTGGCCGAACTCTTTTTTCTGGTCACCCGGAATATTCTTCATCTCGGCCATCAGGGCCTTGATAATACCCTTGGTTCCAAGGAAGCGGGTGCGGAAATTCTCCAGCTCTTCAGCACTGGATGCAGTGGTTCCTGCGATCTCTTTTTTGTATTCCTCTATCTGTTGTAATAACTGGTCCATATCTGACGCGAAAATAAACCCTTATTATCAATATTCACATGGCCGCGGTGCTTATTAAATATTGTTAGTTTTGCGAAAATCCTTACCATGAGTGATCTCTTTCATCTCACTGATTTTCTTGACCCTGTGGATCCTTATGCATTGTCGTACGACAGTGGCTATAAGGATGGCCAGATCGGCAGGTCGATCATGACCTATACCGAGGAATTCCCTGATCTATCCAGGGCGGACCTGGTATTGGTGGGATGTGGTGAAGAAAGAGGTTTGCATGGCGCAGAATCCGGCAATCTTTCTCCCAATACCATCCGGCACCAGTTCTACAGCCTTTATTTCTGGCATCGGGATTTCCTGATCGCCGATGTGGGCAATGTGAGGAGAGGAAATACCCTGAACGACAGTTATTCGGCGCTGAAAACCGTGGTGACTGAATTGGTTGGCCAAGGCAAGACCGTGGTCATCCTGGGCGGATCGCACGATCTTACCCTTGGGCAGTATGAAGTGTACCGGACCCGCAAAACCATCATCGAAGCCACCTGCATAGATGCCCTGATCGACCTGGCACTGGAAAGCCCGATGAAGAGTGACAATTTCCTCATGGAAATGCTTACCGGTGAGCCGAATTATATCCGGAATTACAGTCACCTTGGGTTCCAGAGTTACCTGGTTCATCCTGACATGCTGGAAACCATGGACAAGCTGAGGTTTGATTGTTACAGGGTTGGTCATGTAAAAGAACATCTTGAAGAAATGGAGCCTGTGCTCAGGAATTCGGGCATGTTAAGCATAGATGTATCTGCACTGGCCTATTCAGCAGCGCCGGCCAATCATATTTCACCCAATGGATTTAACGGGGAAGAGATCTGTACACTCACCAGGTTTGCAGGAATGAGTCCATTACTGAGTACCCTGGGGATTTATGGTTACCGGGCAGAGCTTGACCTGCATGAACTGACAGCCAAGCAGATCGCGCAAATGCTTTGGTATTTCATTGACGGCAGGTATAAGGGGCAGCAGGAATCTTCTATCCAGGAAAGGGATAATTTCAATGAATACCATACGAGTTTTTCAGAAGTGGAAACCGTATTTCTGCAAAGCAAAAGAACCGGCAGGTGGTGGATGCAGCTGCCCAACAAGAATTACATTGCATGTTCTTATAAAGATTATATGATGGCCAGTAGTAATGAAACCCCTGAACGCTGGCTTAGGGCACTCGAAAGGGAATAACATATGAAGAAAATACTGTTCAGCATTCTTTCCATAGCCTCAGTTATTCTGTTGGCTTCGTGCTCTTCGCCCAAAGGTTTATCATCCGCTGCATCTAAATACCTGATTGCAGATACTGCATTGAAAAATGCACATACGGGTATTGCCGTATTCGATCCGGAGTCAGGCAAATTCCTCTATGAGTACCAGGATGACAAATATTTTGTTCCTGCCAGCAACACCAAAATCATGAGCTGTTATGCGGCTATGAAAACCCTGGGTGATCAACTACAGGGAATCAGCTATGTTGATATGGATACGGCGCTGGTCCTGATCCCTACTGGTGATCCCACTTTTCTGCATAAAGACTACAAAGACCAGCCAGTGGCTGATTTCATAAGAAATTCCAAAAAGAAGATCTATATCGATGCATCGGCCTGGAGCGACCAGGCACTGGGATTTGGCTGGAGCTGGGACGATTACAGTGAATATTACATGGCGGAACGAAGTGCATTACCTGTATATGGAAATGTGGTAAGATGGTACCAGGTGAAATCGAAAAAAGAAAATCCTGCAAACGCTGCTGACACTATTGATACATTCATTTATTCTGATCCTGAACTGGATGGGCCGGTTGATTTTGGAAAGCCCGAGAATGGTTTCAGGGTGGAACGAAAAAGAGATTCCAATGCATTTACCATTTATGAAGGCAAGGAAAAAAATGCTGAAACCGATGTTCCTTACGTGACCGATGGCGTGAATACCGGGATTAAGTTACTGAACGACAGTCTGCATAAAGAGATCTTTACCATCGAGGCCGGCAAGAAAATAAGATATACTACCAAGCCTTCAGTGATTTTCAGCAGGCCTGTTGATTCCATGCTGAAACCGATGATGCACAGAAGTGATAATTTCTTTGCTGAGCAGGCATTGCTGATGTCGGGCTATTCGATCACTGGTGTGATGAATTCTGGTGTGGCTGTACAAGCCATAACTAAACAGTTATTAACAGGCATGCCAGATAAAGCGAAATGGGTTGATGGTAGCGGGCTCAGCAGGTATAATCTTTTTACGCCGCGGGATTTTGTTTGGGTACTGGATAAGATGAAAAAAGAGATCAGTTGGGAAAGGATAACTACAGTATTTCCAACGGGCGGCAGAGGTACTTTAAGAACCTATTCTGCAGACAGCGGCCGGCTCTATGCAAAAACCGGGACTTTGTCCGGAGTGATCGCCCTGAGCGGATATGTGATCACCAAGAAGAATAAGACGTTGATCTTTTCCATCCTCATAAATAATCACCAGCAGCCTACTGCTGTGCTGAGAAGCAAGATGGCGGCGTTTTTGGGTGAAATCATTGAGAATTACTAGTAGGCAGTGAGCAGTAAGCAGTAAGCAGTAAGAGAAATCTGCTCACTGCTCACCGCTCACTGCTCACTGCTTTCGCCAAATTATCCCTGATTGAACATCTTCAACAAATAGTCCTGTTTAAACTCAATATATGTCGGCGACCCATCGGGTGTGGAATTTGGAAGCCGGCATGTAAATAATTCTTCGATCAGCGAGCGCATTTCCCTTTCATTTAAAGCCTTGCCTGGTTTGATGGAACGCTGATGTACCATGGTCCGGACCAGCTTTTCCCTTTTGGAGAATTTCAGATCGCTGCTGAAATGTTTGTATTGTTCCACCAGGTTTTCGATCACCTGTTTCTCATTTCCCTGCTCTACATCTGATGGTGTACCCTGTATCACATAGCAATGCTGACCGAATGGTTCCAACAGGTAACCCAGTTGAGACAGATCCGGAAGTAGGTCACCCAGCATGGCAGCATCCGCGGGAGAAAGTTCCAGCGTTGTTGGGAAAAGGCTTCTCTGTGTAGCCACTGGTTTGCCCGCGGCAGCATCAGTGAATCTTTCATATAACACCCTTTCATGGGCAAGCTGCTGGTTCACCACCAAAAAGCCTCGGTTGGTTGTCACAAGGATGAACATGTTCTGCATCTGCACCAGGGGTGCATCTTCTGCTATCTGGAGGCTTTGTGAAATTCTTGCCGGGATGGATTCAAACTCTGGCAGGGAAACCGATTCTGTTTTTTGTGGTTCAGCATAAAAATCTTTCCAGTTCTTCAGCCCACTGTTCTTGTCTATGAAATGGGCCTGGTGTTTCTGCGAAAAACTCTGGAACAAATGTGAAGATGCAGCCGTATCCTGTTTCTCCTGGGTGAAGGGTTTGCTGATCGCATCCAGTTGTTGCACATTCGGGTCTAGATCAAAATCCAGTGTGGGCATTACGCTGTACTGGGCCAGGGCATGTTTGACAGCTGCCTGCACAAAAGCGTAAACGATCTTTTCATCGTCGAACTTGATCTCCTGTTTGGTGGGATGAACATTGATGTCAAGATGCGCGGGATCCATATCAACGAACAAAACATAGAGCGGATATGAATCTGACGGGATCAGATCCTGGTAGGCACTCATGATCGCATGATTCAGGTATGCGCTCCTGATATACCTGTTATTGACAAAAATATACTGGTCACCCCTGGTTTTCTTTGCCGTATCCGGCTTGCCTACAAATCCCCTGATATTCAGATAATCTGTTTGCTCCTGAACACTTACCAGTTTGGCATTATACTGACTTCCCAGCAACTGTACGATGCGCTGCTTAAGGTTTCCTTTTTCAAGATGAAACACCTGTTGCCCATTGCTGGTGAATGAGAAAAATAATTCCGGGAACGATAATGCTACGTGGATGAATTCATCAACGATATGCCTGGTTTCTGCTGCATTGCTTTTCAGGAAATTTCTTCTTGCCGGAACATTGAAGAAAAGATTCTTCATTGCGATACTTGTTCCGTTGTTGGCCGAACAGGGTTCCTGGACCTTTACTACACTGTTGTCTATCTCTATATAAGTTCCTAACTGGTCTTCAGATCTTTTTGTGCGCAGTTCAACCTGGGCCACGGCGGCAATGGAAGCCAGCGCCTCACCCCTGAAGCCCATGGTCCGGATCTGGAACAGGTCATCGATCTTCCGGATCTTTGATGTGGCATGGCGTTCAAAACTCATCCTGGCGTCAGTTTCACTCATGCCCTTGCCGTTATCTATGACTTGTACAAGGGATTTACCTGCATCCTGTATGATCAGTTTTATTTCAGTAGCACCTGCATCAACTGCATTCTCTAAAAGTTCTTTCACAGCACTTGCCGGACGTTGGATCACCTCACCAGCGGCGATCTGGTTGGCAATATTGTCAGGAAGCAGTTGAATGATATCGCTCAAAATCTCTTAATTTTAAAAGCCCTAAAATTACGATAATTTAAGC
>DATGXN010000110.1:0-3188 GCA_035298945.1 Chitinophagaceae bacterium
GTACTGATCCTGTTTACCTCCCACATGCTGAAGGTCATGTCGCTCGATGCTACAGGCTAATGCGGCGATCTCTTTCTTATCCAGCGAAATTCCTTTGTATTCCAGTAAAGCACCAAGCATGGCAACGATCAGTGTAGACGAGGTACCCAGTCCCGATCCCATCTCTACATCCACTTTTGTTGCTAAGTTTATGCCTCTATCAAGATCACCATATTCTTTCAAAAAGCGGTTCAAAACACCAGCATGCAGATCGTATTGATCACCCCTGGGTAGTATGTGACTGGTCAGGGTGTATTGTACAGGCTCCAGATCTTCATGCCGGAAAATAATAAGTTCCTCTTTAATGCTGGTTACTGAAGCGTATGCATATAAGGAGATCGCGGCGTTTACTACCTCTCCGCCAAACAGATCGCAATAGGGACTCACGTCTGTTCCGCCGCCGGCAAGGCCTAATCTTAATGGAGCTTTAGCTTTTGATACCATGCGCTAATCCCTCTATGGCTTCAACCAGTTTTTTCCAGGAATATTTCTTCTTCGCTTCCCTGATATGGGGCAGGAAATGATCTTCACCTATCTGGTAGGCTTCAATGATATGTTCGGCAATCGATAAGGGATCAGGTTCCGCAATCAATCCGGTTTCCCCATCCTGGACCATGGCCGGCAATCCTCCCACATTGGTGACCACCATGGGCTTTTCAAAATGATAGGCGAGGGGAGTGACCCCACTTTGAGTGGCATTACGATAGGGTTGTATGATGAAGTCTGCAGCACAGCAGTAATACTTCACTTCCGGATCTGATATAAAATCACTGTGAAGAATAACCGAATCTTTAATGCCGAGTTTTTCGATCTGGTCAAGATATTGCCTGCTGTCCTGGTAGAATTCTCCGGCAACTAGCAACTTAATATTCATCTTCCTGATCTCCTGGTTGTCCATAGCTTCAAAAAGCATGTCAAGCCCTTTATACTGCCTGATGAATCCAAAGAAAAGAATGATCTTATCATCGGCGGGCAGATCCAGGTGTTTCCTGGCTTCTGCCTTTGATACGGGTGCCCCGAAATTATCATAAAGGGGATGGTTCACCATGATGGCTGGCTTGCCCGTATGGAAAGATGCCAGGTCTTTCATCACCTTTTCGCTCATGGTAATGAAACCATCTGCTGCTTTCAGAAAATACCGGGTGAATAACTCATCGCCTGGTCTTTTTTCATGCGGCACTACATTATCGGCTATGCAAATGATTTTGGTATGCCCGTTTTTCCGGGCTTGCCTGCAAATGGTTCCCAGGGCCGGGCCCAGGAAGGGAAGCCAGTATCTCACAACAATAAGATCGGGCTTTAATTGATTCAGTTCCTTTCCTACGTTTAACCAGTTCAATGGATTAACGGAGTTGACTTTTACTTTGATGTCGAGATCCGGGGGAGCAGGTTCTGTGGAATACTGCGACTTACCGGGAAAGAGGAATGATGGATATTGAAGTGAGAAAGTATATATGGTCACTTTATGTCCTTCGTGCATGAATTCCCTCGCAAGCCTTTCATTGAAAGTGGAAAGACCGCCACCCCTGAGCGGATATGCAGATCCCAGGATGACGATATGTTTCTGGTCAGGCATCCAATCCTGCGGTTTCTTCGATAAGGTAACTGTTACGGTCAGGCGAATTTCGTGCCACGAGCTCCCCCAGGAATCCGGCAAGGAAGAACTGGGATCCAATGATCATCACCGTAAGGGCTATATAGAATGCAGGTTTATTGGTAAGGCCAAACTGCGGCTCGATGATCTTTGCAACCACCAGATATAACACGATCAGTGAACCCAGGAAGAAGAAAAGAGTTCCCAGCAGGCCGAAGAACTGCATAGGTTTTTTCCCGAACTTACCAATGAACATGATAGAGTTCAGATCCAGGAATCCATTCACAAATCTTTCCCATCCGAATTTGGTGGTACCATATTTCCTGGGACGGTGTTCAACCACTTTCTCACCGATCTTTTTATAACCGGCCCATTTGGCCAGCACGGGGATGTACCGGTGCATTTCACCATATACTTCGATGGATTTGATCACTTTCCTCTTGTATGCCTTGAGTCCGCAGTTAAAATCGTGCAGTTTGATGCCCGACATTTTCCTGGTGACCGCATTGAAGAATTTAGAGGGAATATTTTTGGTGAGAACGTTATCGTATCTTTTTTTCTTCCATCCGCTGACCAGGTCGAAACCTTCTGTCGTGATCATCTGGTAGAGGCCTGGGATCTCATCAGGACTATCCTGCAGATCAGCGTCCATCGTGATCACCACATTACCCTGGGCGGCGCCGAAGCCTTCATTGAGGGCTGCGCTTTTTCCGTAATTGCGCTGAAACTTGATCCCTTTGATATGATGATCCTGGTGTTTCAATGATTTGATCACCTCCCAGGAGTTATCTGTACTTCCATCATCAACCAATATTATCTCGAAGGAATAATGATTTTCGTCACATACTTTTTTGATCCATGCACATAGTTCCGGCAGGGATTCCTCTTCGTCTTTCAGCGGTATGATTATACTCAGATCCATTGGTAGATTGGCTAATTAACTCATTGCCTGATCAGCTAATTATTTATGCGGCGAATTCAGGTTTTTTCTTCTTCATGATAGCAGCTATGATAAGTGCCACTATGAAATTGAAAATGCATCCGAACATGAATCCCTGGAATATTTTCTTGAACGAAAAAAGACTATCGAAAGTCATCTCTTTTATTGCTTTGTCAATAGCATCCTGTGGAGTGCCAAGTTTTTCCATGAACAGCTGTGATTTCTCTATTGTCAACTGTACCATTCTTTCGCCGAAAGGCTGATCGATATAATTATACAACAGATAGCTGAATAAAGAGGTGGCTACGGTAGAACACACCAGCACGCCAAAGCCGATTTTTAGGGCCTCCTTGAATTCCAGAAATCCGTCATTTTCTTTTTTCGCTTTTCTTAAGGCTAATACTGCAATAACAACGGGAATTAGCCCGGTCAGCATAGCCCAGTTATTGCCCATTAATTCAGTGCCACCGATATACATCAGCACAAAAACCAGTAAAGAAACTAACGCTGAGATAAGGCCGTATTGCAAAAGAATATTTGACTTCTTTTGTTCCGGTACTAATTGTTCCATATTGAATTTGTTTATTAATCGTTCAAATATAAACTATCCTTATT
>DATGXN010000111.1:0-37063 GCA_035298945.1 Chitinophagaceae bacterium
CAACAATGGGTGCCGAGGGCACTATCTGGTGCGAACGGGAAGCAAAAAAATCCAAAAATTTTTGCCTTATTTCTGCCGAAGTCATGGGGTTTATTCGTTTTAATTGGGCGTTTGTTCCTTACAAGGTTATATTTGCCGTTACCGACAAGCGCACAAAAGTACATTATTTGGGCAAGCCAATCCGGTTGCTTTCAGCCCTCAAACCCCGGAATTGCACCAATTGTACGTATGAAGAAGATTAAATATTACTATAACGCCAATACGCTCCGGTATGAAAAGCTGGTAGTACCCCTGAGGGTAAAGCTCCTGCGTATATTAGGCTTCCTGGCTGCTGCCCTGGTTACCGCACTGATCATTGTTGCCATAGCTTTCAGGTTTGTGGATTCCCCCAAGGAAAAGCTGCTTCGTATGCAGTATGAGCGGTCGCAGCAAGACTTCAACCTCATTGCCCGCAGGGTGAAGGAAATGGAAGGAAAAATGCAGCAGCTTGAAAAAAGGGATAACGAGGTATACAGGTCCATCTTCGAAGCCACCCCAGTACCGGATAGTGCAAGGCAAAAGCAGATGGAAATGGAAAATGAGATCAGATTGGTTTCATCCATGGACGAAAATGAACTGGCCTATGCCATCAACACCACGCTGAATTCGATCAACTCAAGAATGGTATTCCAGGAAAAATCCTTTTCCGAGATCGAAGGGATGATCCGCAATAAAGAGAAGCTGCTGGCTTCAACGCCCGCCATTCAACCTGTGAATAATAAGGACCTGAATCGTGTGGCATCTGGCTACGGCAACCGTATTGATCCAGTTTATAAAACCGTGAAATTCCATGCCGGCCTCGATTTCTCCGCGCCCCAGGGCACACCGATCTATGCAACGGCAGATGGAAGGGTGACACTTTCCGGCAACACCGGCGATGGATACGGAAACCATGTGGTCATCAATCATGGTTATGGTTATGAAACCCTATACGGCCATATGGTGAGGGTTAAAGCCCGCAGTGGACAGATGATCAAACGTGGTGAAGTGATCGGTTGGGTAGGCAGCACGGGTAAATCAACAGGCCCCCACCTTCATTACGAAGTCCACAAAGGCGGAAGACCACTTGACCCGATCTACTTTTTCTATAACGATCTTTCTCCGGAACAATACCAGCAGATCCTGAAGCTGGCGGCGTCCAGTAATCAAAGCTTTGACTAGAATTAAAAAGTCAGAAAGCCTTTTTTAACTTTTTGATTTTTACTTTTTAATTGGTAGTGCCTGTTTAATAACAAGATGTGAATAAAATTTGGCATGTAGTTAGGTGTATCTTTATATTTTGCATCGATGCCTGAACAACTGGACCTATTTGGCGTAACGTCAACCACCGATGATCAAGTGATTTCCGGGAATCCGGTCAATGAATCGATGCCGGAAAGGAAACTTACCCCTCCGCCCGTGGTTAAACAGGAAGATCCTGTTGATACAAGTTCGAGGGATAGGTTGAAAGAAGAAGCCCTGAAGATCGCGCGATCAAGTGTTGCAGTTGAACCTCCTGCCAGGAAACCAGAGATCAGGCAGATCACTAAGCCGCTGGCACCGCCGCCGGTTGAACCTATTGTTATTGTTGCTGTTCGCAAAGAAGAAGAAAAAGAGAAGACCAAATCCACCCGGGGAAGAAAATCCATAAAGGAAATGAGTATGGAAGCAGATCTGCCCGAAATACCGGAAGACGAGGTGCTGTTCAGCAAACAATACTATGGTATTGGCGAAGTTGCAGCTATGTTCAAAGTGAACACTTCATTGCTGCGTTACTGGGAATCAGAATTTGACATTCTGAAGCCCCGTAAGAACGGTAAGGGCGACAGATTCTTCAGGCCAGACGATATCAAGAACCTGCAGGTGATCCACCACCTACTGCGCCAGAAAAAATTCACCATTGAAGGCGCAAAAGACTACCTGAAAAATAATAAGCGTTCAAAAGAGAAATTCGAGATGATCAAGCAGCTCGAACAGCTTAAGCGTTTCCTTTTGGAGATGAAGGCTGGTCTCTGACAATTCTCACCAGGTTGTCTTTTCCCGAAATATCAAGTTTGCGGTCTTCCATCAGTTTGATCACTCCCACATTGATCTTGTCTTTCAACACCAGGAACTCTTTCCAATCCAGGATGCGGGACAGATAGTCTGCACTGATCACATAAGATCCCGGTACTATATCGGTGAGTTGTACATTAAAATCTTCCAGGCCATAGTTTCTCAACAGGTCTTTGATCCCTGTAATGACAGATTCAACATCCGCTGCCGATGTTTTTGCATCCATATTCACCTTGAGTTCGCCGCGGCGATGCGTTCTCAGAGTAAGGTTGTCAACCACCGAATCCACCATCTGCTTATTTGGAACGGTCACAAAGGTTTTTTCCACGGTTCTTATCCTGGTGCTTCTCAGCCCAATGCTTTCCACGGTGCCTGTGATACTATTGACTTTAAGCAGGTCGCCGGTGGTGAAAGGTTTATCGAAAAATATGATGAAGGATGCGATGAGGTTCTCCAGGCTTTCCCGGGCAGCCAGTGCTATGGCCGCACCCACGATACTTAAGCCCGCCAGTACCTTGGAAATATCTTCATGGAAAACCACCTTGATCGTAACCAACACCGCCACGATCATCAGGATGACCTTGACAAAATCCTTAAAAAAAACAATCAGTTGGTTGTCGTCGTGTTCCGGCGTGAGATGCGCTTTTTTTTCCATGATCAGCGCCATATAATCCACCAGCCGCAAGACCATCTTGAAAAAGAAAAAAATAATCAGCAATTCACCAATGGCCTCAATGATATCTGGCGTGCGGACACTGAGGAATTTCCGATCCAGTAAAGCAGGAAAGTTGAGTGTTTTAATAGCAAGATAACTGATCACCACAAACAGGAAGCTTTGCATGGGTCCAACGATCAGATCTACAAATGCCTGCTTCTCAATTTGCCTGCCCAGTGTTTTCATCAGCATGAATACCCAGGAAGACGCATATCGGCCAATGAATTTCTTCAGCAGGTAAGCAACAAAAATGACAGCTATTACTATTCCATATTCCCTTACGGTATTGTCAAGGAAAACGCGCGACCAGAATTCTTGCATGAGGCAAATATAATAAACAAGCAGTGAGCAGTAAGCAGTGAGCAGTGAGCGGTGAGCAGTTTCTGCTCACTGCTTACTGCTCACCGCTCACTGCTGTATTGCCCTAGTATCCTGAAAAAGAATAAAGACTCACTCCCCCACTGTCCATCACATAGATCCCAACAGGGGTGATGTGAAGGTCTTTGGAGTTAGTGATGAACTGGGGCACGGGCGTTTCGCTGATCTCCAGCGTGCCTGTTTTATAACTGAGGATCTTACCGTCTTTGATCCCTACTATATTATTTCCCAAAACCTGCAGGTTTTTCCAGTCGATCAGCGCGATCCTGTTTTTCAATGCCCCATAATAATCAAAAATAAAAATGCCTTTGGACGGATCATAGAGATACACAAATCCGTTCTGGTCAAATATCTTCTGTGGTAATGGCGCCTCATCCAGTACCAGCCTGAGGTCAGCAGTTTCGCTTAACAGCTTTCCATCTTCCCCTATTTTCTTCAATTTACTTTCCTGCTCATCAAATACCCAGATACTGTTGTCGTATGCCGGTGCAACGGCTTTTACCTGGAATATATTAAGCTTTCTCAGGTCAATGGTGTTCACGGCATTCAGGAGCCTGTCCAACACCAGCACAGTTCTGAAATCTTTATAATACAAAATGGTCCGCAATGGATTTGAAGCATTGATGGTAGTCAGTTTCCCATATCTTTTCACATCATTGAACACACCCATCGAATCGCCTTTTACACTGAACTTCTTCAGCTGGTAATCAGTGGTGAGCAGATAAAGATTGCCCAGGTTATCCGGAGCAAAATCAATGAAATTGCCCTTCCATTGCCTGGCCGGCGGTTGTGCAAGATCTTGCGCCTTAGCGAGTATGGAAACAAATAAAAATATGGTCAGCAGTAGTTTCAAGCTTCAAAGTTTTTCAGTTCCAGGTGCTCACCATCAAAAACGGCATAAGTGAAATACTTGATCCAATCGCCAAGATTGATATACCTGCTCTGGGGATTCAAAGAAAAATCAATGGGAAGATGCCTGTGACCGAAAATAAAATAATCAAAATGCTTCTGCTTCAGTTGTTCCCTGCAATAAGCTATCAGCCATTCATTTTCTTCTCCCAGGAATTTATCATCACTATTGCCGGTCACAGAGCGGCTGCCCCTGCTTGAATAGTGGGCGATGTTCATTCCTATATAGGGGGGGATGATGCCGAACAGGAATTTGCAAACAGGATTTCTGAAAATTTTCTTCAGCATCTTATAGCCATGATCTCCGGGACCTAAACCATCACCGTGACCAACAAGAAAGCTTCGGCCATTGAACTCGTATTCCCTGGGTTCATGATATACCGGGATATTGAGTTCTGCTTCGAAATAACCATTCATCCACATATCGTGATTGCCAACAAAGAACTCGATGGGAATGCCTGAATCAGTGATCTCGGCCATCTTTCCAAGTATCCGTACAAACCCTTTCGGAACAACTTTTTTATATTCAAACCAGAAATCAAAAAGATCACCTACAATGAAGATCCTTTCTGCATCGAGCTTTGCTTTATCCAGGAATTGAATGACTTTTTTTTCACGCACCAGGCTGGATGCCTGATCAGGTACACCGAGGTGAAAATCTGAAAGAAAATATATTTTTTTTCCTTGCGGGATCTGCATGGCTAAAAGGAATTAAAGATCAGCCAGGAAGCAATATACTTCTTTAGGACCATGAACGCCAACAACCAGTGTTTTCTCAATATCAGCAGTTCTGCTCGGCCCGGTTGCAAAACTGATCATGGAAGGAAGCTTCACTCCATATTTCTCTTTTATATGCTCAAGGGCGTCACCAATATCATATACGATCTGTGAAGACTCTGCAATGCAGATATGCACCGGTGCATATACTGATGCCGTTCTGCCTTCCGGAAGTGCAGAGCTCAACACCATGGTTCCTGTTCTGGCTACCAGCAGCTCGCAACTGGTGATGGCCACGTCACATTCTGCCAGAGGCTTTGTACTGAAATCACTGAACCCGTTTTTCTGGAACAGGTATTTCAGCCCGTCTTCCACACAGTAAACTTCTTTCCATTTCCTTGCTGCAATGATCTCTTTGAGCTGTTGTGCAAGCTCCTGGTGATTTTCGCAATAGGCAAACTTACCCAGCAATGCAGTGAAATTCTGAGCAAACATCACGGTCAGGTCATCGGTTGCAGGAAGATAAACATCAGTATTATTCTCAGCCTGGGGAAAAGGCAAAGGCACCGGTTTCTCCAGTGCCTTCCTTATCTTATTCAATATATTCTCTTTAGATGAGCTCATTGCATAAACTTGATTATTATGCCTCTGTTTTTGTATTCAACTCCTCTGCAGGTGTAGTTACAACCGGGGGCATTTCCTCCAAAAATACTTTTTTATCTTCATAAGGACGCTTACCAATAAGCAGTTCAACATCATCCTTATGTAATACTTCCTTATCAAGAAGTGCATGAGCAAGAGCTTCCACTTCTTTACTTTTCTCGCGCAGCAATTTCTTGGTACGCTCATATGCTTTGTCTACCAATATCCTCACTTCATCATCAATGAGTTTACCTGTTTCTTCGCTATAAGGCTTGGTGAACTGGTTCTCCGCAGACGGGTCATAAAAGCTCAGTTTACCAACCTTCTCGTTCATACCGTAAACCGTAACCATGGCATAGGAGATCTTGGTCACCTGCTGCAGGTCGTTCTGTGCACCGGTTGAGATCTTGCCAAAGAAGATGTCTTCCGCTGCCCTTCCGCCCAATGTCATACACATCTGGTCAGTCAGCTGATCGGTATCATATAGATATTGCTCCTTAGGTGTGTACTGTGCGTAACCCAGTGCAGCCACACCTCTTGGTACGATGGTCACCTTTAATAAGGGGTAAGCATGTTCCAGGAACCAGCCGCAAACTGCGTGACCTGCTTCGTGATAAGCAATGATCCTTTTTTCTTCAGGAGAGATGATCTTGTTTTTCTTTTCCAATCCTCCGATCACCCTATCAATTGCATCCTGAAAATCGTCCATCTCAACCTGCTCCTTCCCTTTACGGGCAGCGATCAGTGCAGCTTCATTACAAACGTTGGCGATATCAGCTCCTGCAAAACCAGGTGTCAGCTCGGCCAGTTTATGAATATCCAGTTTGTTTGATTTCTTGATGGGCTCAAGGTGTACATGGAAGATGGCTTCCCTTCCAACTACGTCCGGCTTATCGATGCTGATCTGCCTGTCAAAACGGCCCGGACGGAGCAATGCACTGTCCAGCACATCCGGCCTGTTGGTAGCTGCCAGGATAATGATACCGCTGTCTCCACCAAAACCGTCCATTTCAACCAGGAGCTGGTTCAAGGTGTTCTCACGCTCATCATTACTCATCATCATATTCTTTCCCCTCGCACGACCGATAGCATCGATCTCATCAATGAATATGATACATGGAGCTTTTTCCCTGGCCTGCTTGAACAGGTCACGTACACGGCTGGCACCCACTCCCACGAAAAGTTCTACGAAATCGGAACCTGACATGGAGAAGAAAGGCACCTGGGCCTCACCGGCCATGGCCTTAGCTAAAAGGGTTTTACCAGTACCCGGAGGACCAACCAGCAGTGCGCCCTTAGGAATCTTACCGCCCAGCGCTGTATATTTTTTAGGGTTCTTCAGGAAGTCTACAATCTCCATCACTTCCTGCTTGGCTTCGTCCAAACCTGCCACATCTGCGAAAGTGATATTGACCTTAGTGCCTTTGTCGAACAACTGTGCTTTTGATTTACCGATATTGAAGATACCGCCAGGCCCCCCGCCTGCGCCGCCGCCGCCACCAACTTTGCGCATCATCAGCACAAATAAAAGGGCAAACATCAATAGCGGGAACAACAGATTAACAAAAGGACCAAACCATTCAGGCTCACTGACCGGTGTTACCGGAACTGGCTGAACAGTTGGATTGGCCTTGAAATATTCATCAAGGTTCTGTTGGTAATCTTCCACTTTGGAATAAGGGAACTGGAAATGAGGACCTTCTTTCGCGTTGTATACATAAGACCACCTGTCTCCCAGGAGGTTTTTGTAATATGCCTTGTTAAGACTGTCTTTCTTAACATAAACCCTGACCACATTGCGGTTCATCACGGGTTCTATCCTTTCCACGTCATTTGCGGAAAGCATATTCTGTTTGAATGAAAGATCTGATTTGATATCTATTGCATCAGGAGTTACACCCCTCATGACCTGGTAACCAATCAGGAAAATAGCAACAATGGCATAGATCCAGTAAATACTGAATCTCGGTCCTTTCCTGCCGTTCTTTTCATCAAGGCCTTTTCTTGGATCTGTTTTATACTCTTCTTGTGACATTTTCTGTTGTCCTGATATTTATGTAAAACTTTCTATTTACGTTTTTTAGTTCTGGCAGCTTTGGCTGGTATGGGTGGCGGGGGTGCATCGTCGTGCTCGAGCATTACACCATCGTGCCACATTTCTTCCAGTCTGTAGAATTTCCTGGTTTCTTTTTGAAATATGTGTACCACTACATTGACATAATCCACCAGTACCCACTGAAGAGCCTGGTAGCCCTCGTGCTTGTACGGTGCTTCTCCACATTCCTTGCGAACCTGTTCTTCTACAGCATCTGCGATAGCTTTAACTTGTACACTTGATCCTGCTTCGCAAATGATAAAGAAATCTGCTACTGCTTCGTGGATCTTTCGCAGATCCAGTGACACTACACTTTCCCCTTTTTTATCCTGAATTGCTTTGATAATAACTTTTAAGATCTTGCTGCTCTTGGATAACCTGGTTGATTTTTTCTCCGGGTTAGCTAAAACTTGAACTTCTGCCAAATGAATTGTTTTTAGTTATAGTTGCGTAAGCTTTGGTTGGAGTTGTACGTCAAATTATAATGTTTCCTTTTATCTTTCCAAAAATAATGATTAATTCCCAGAAGCCATGCCCATAGGCGAACCACTGGTCATTTTAACCTCTGTAGATAGTACCAACAAATATGCCATGCAACAAGTTCATGCCCATATGGCAAAACATGGAGCAGCGTATTTTGCTATGGAGCAGACAAAGGGTAAAGGTCAGAGGGGTAAAACCTGGGAAACCGCCCCCGGCGAGAATATTATCCTTTCCATTGTAACCAGCCCGCAATGCGTTTTCCCCGCTGACCCCTTCATTTTCAATGCTGCAGTGGCCCTGGCCTGTTATGAATTCTATAAAAAATGGGGCGGGGATGAAACTTCCATCAAATGGCCCAACGATATTTACTGGCGTGACAGAAAGGCAGGTGGTATCCTGATCGAAAATATCGTCAATGGAAGCAGCTGGAACTGGTCCATCGTTGGGATAGGTATAAATGTGAACCAGGTAAGCTTTGACCCCGCTATTCCCAATCCGGTGTCGCTGCGCCAGATCCGGGGTGAACTGCTTGATCCTTTGACACTTGCAAAAGAATTGCTTGCACTGCTGGAACAATACTGGTCAATCTGGAAGCATGATCCGGCAAAGCTACTGGAGGCTTATAACTCGGTACTTTTCCGGAAGGGAGAAAAGACCAGGTTCAAAACCGGTAACAGGATTTTTGAGGCCGAAGTGAAAGGAGTGAATGCAGCAGGACAGTTGGTTGTTTATACTGCTGTTGAAGAGCATTTCAATTTTGGAGACTTGGTATGGATCTAGCAATTATTCTGCAACCTGTTACCTGTTACCTGCAACCTGTCCTTCAGCTTCCCTGGCCTCAATTTCATATTTGTTGAGAAAATATCCTTTTTTCAGGCTTTCCAGCAGGTACAGAAAGATGAACCGCCAGAATCCATATTTCCTGAACTGCTCCACATGGGCCAGCTCATGTTGAACCCATCTTGAATCACTGAGAAAATCCTGTTTACTGGTGCGGTGCAAATGAATGGTTCGTCCAATGGTAAGGGCTACAGCCGGCACCCCCAGCTTCCTGGCTGCAAGCCAGGCCAACCATGAATTCTCCCTGATCCGAAACTGATCTTTCATCAACCCTAAGACCGGTACTTGTCCGAAATCGTTGCAAATCAAAATTGGTTTAACAGTAAGATGCTTAAAGTCATAGAACTTTAAATTCGTATTTCTTAACATTGCTATATGAAATCGGTGCTTTTGATCCTGCTTTCCATGACTACACTCTCAGCTTGGTCCCAGGATACCAGCACCAATCCGGTTGTAAGGAAAGACACCATGGATTTTGGGGGCTTCATTTCCAAGACTTTTGGCAAAAAACAAAAAGCCCCTAAGCCACAATCCGGCACTGCATTGCTACCTGCCATTGGCTATAACCCCAGTGTGGGCTTCATTTTAGGAGTTAATGTGGCCAGCGGATTCCACCTGGGTGACCCGGCCACTACATCTCTCAGCTCAGGTACAGCCACGGCCTATGTGACCAGCAAAGGCATTCTTAACCTCCAGCTAAGGCACAATGTTTATACAAAGAACAATGCTTTCCTGATCCAGGGGAATATACAGATTACAAAAATGCTGGTACTGGACTATGGTCTTGGACCAGGATCGGGAAAAGAAAGGATCGACAGTCTTTTATTTCCGATCAAATTCAATGAGATCAGGGTCAATGAGAAGCTCTACAAACGCGTTTCCAAAAATGTGTTGGTTGGAGCCGGCCTGGCGTTGAATTACCATTTCGACATCAACGACGAAACTAAAGAGGCTGATACCACCCGAGCTACACCTCACTATACTTATAGTAAGTACTACGATTTCAATCCAAAAACATATGTACTGAGCGGTGTATTCCTGAATGCCCAATACACCACCAGGGACCACCTGAACAGGGCCTATAAGGGCCTCTATGCCGATTTCACTATTAGACTGAATCCTACATGGATGGGAAGCACAAAGAAATCCATTCAGGCGATGACCGAATTCCGGAAATATTTCAGTTTGTCAAAGATCAACCCCGAACACGTGCTGGCTTTCTGGCATCTCGGCACCTATAGGTTTAGGGGTGACCTCCCCTATCTGGACCTCCCGGCAACAGCTACCGATATGTTCAACAGGAGTGGCCGGGCTTATACTATTGGCCGTTTCAGAGGACCTTCCTTCTTTTACCTTGAATCCGAATACCGCTTCCCCATCACCGACAACAAATTCCTCAGCGGGGTGGTATTTGCAAACATTGAAACCGTTTCAGACGGATTGAACAGGAATCTTTTTGAAGCATATGAACCCGCAGGAGGTGCGGGTATCAGGATTCTTTTCAATAAGAAAACCAGGACAAATCTCTGTATAGATTATGCCTTTGGTAAATATGGATCGAAGGGACTGTTTTTTGGTTTGAATGAAGTATTTTAAAACGCAGAGACACGGAGGATAACACAGAGACACGGAGGGTACTCTGCGTCTCCGCGTCCCACTCCGTGTCTCCGCGTTCATCTCCGTGTCTCCGCGTCCCCCTCCGTGTCTCTGCGTTCATCTCCGTGTCTCTGCGTATTTCTTAATGATCTCTTCCGCATGCTGCCGAACTCTCGGTTTGCGGAATATTTTTACTATCGTTCCTTTTTCATCTATCACAAATGTGGTTCTCAGCAAACCCATGTATTTCCGGCCATACATATTCTTCTCTCCCCATACCCCATATTTCTCAATCACAGTATGTTTTGGATCTGCAAGTAAAGTGAACGGGAGATCGTATTTCGCCTGGTATTTTGCATGTTTCTCAACACTATCAGGACTCACCCCCAGAACTTCAAATCCATTGCCTTTAAGCAATGCATAATTATCCCTTAGGTTACAGGCCTGTTCTGTACACGTTGGTGTATCGTCTTCGGGGTAAAAGAAAACAACAAGTTTTTTCCCTTTGTAATCTGATAAAGATATTTTCCTGCCCTGCTGGTCTAAGCCACTGAACGCTGGCGCTTTTTGTCCTTCTGTCAACATGGTTTACCTGGTAAATGAATATTTCTGAATGGTTATGTTTCCTGCTTCATCTTCAACAGAAATCTTTAACTGATGTTCACCCCGAGGGCATTTTTCGTCGAAGATATAAGTGAAGCTATTTCCTCTCTGCACAAATCTCAGCCATTTGCCGTCAAGTTCTGCGCGGAAATTGCGGATCTGAACATTATCGTCTTTAACATGGATGGAGATCTTTGACACTGCAGCAAGATTTGCTCCTGGGAATCCGGAAAGCTGCGGAGGCTGGTCGTCTGCGATCAACTGAAAGGTTCCAAATTCCCTGAAATCTGCACTGTACTTACCCATTCCCCAAATTGCTTTTTTCACTGTCAGTTTTCCCGAAGTGGTTTTCCTGATAAGCATTCTATCCCTGAGATTATAAGGGACCGTTCGGTCCGGCCTTAGCCTGATGGTGAAATTAGAATGCACCGGCACCAGCGCGGAGTGGACGTTATGCAAAGCCGAATACGCGAGGGGTTCTCCACCTGGTGTTGAATTGTACTTGAAATAAATGGAATCGTATAACAAATGTTCCGGCATATATAATTCCAGGTCTTCAGTTTCATAAACATTCAGCTCATCGGGCCTCATCGGATTTGGCTGAGCCGGCACAGGGTAATTGTAGGCCGACCTCTGCAGGCTGAATAAAAGATTAGAGGTATTGCCGTATGGGTCCTGGACTTCCAACCTGTAAGGATGAGCCAGACTGTCTTTCAACTCGATATATGCGCCCGGTTTTGAAAAAGGATAGATCTGAAGCTCGTCACCCGGAAGAGGCATTAGGAACTGAATATAAGAACCGCCGGCAGATTTTGTTTTATAGTCAATATGTGCATTCAGATACCGGGTTTCATCATAACTGATCCCATCCATCCTGAATCCCCCAACCTGTTTCGCTCCATCAAAAAGCGTTGTTTTGAAAATACCGTTGGTATTGGGTACGCCAGACATCTGATCAGTGGCATGTACCGCTACCAAAACCTTATTGAAATTCAAACGTGGAACAGCAGCTTTGTAGGCACCGGTGCCGGTTCTTAGGGCAGTAACTACCACTGGATTCTGTTCATATACGCTTCGGCTGCGGTCGTAAAAAGCAATTTTATAAATAACCGGAGGAACATTATCCGGGATATTGAATCCCCATAACAATGGATTCAGGCATTTGTCCGTTTTTGTATCCCGGATCTCAAAATGAACATGTGGCCCCTGCGAACCACCAGTATTTCCACTTTTACCAATTACATCTCCTTTTTTTACAGGAAAAAGACCTGCAGGTATATCGAGTTCCTGTGCCCAGCTCTCTGATTTGTATTGCTGCTGTTTTACATACTGTTCCAATGCAGGATAAAAATCATTCATGTGGGCATAAAGTGTGCTGGTGCCATTAGGATGGTTTATATAAATGGCATTCCCAAAACCGCCGGCTTCGATCTTGACTTTAGAAATATATCCCTCTGCAGCTGCATAGATCGGCAGGTTCTCTTTCTTGAGGGTATAAAGGTCCAGACCCATATGAAAATGGTTCGGCCTCATCTCTCCGAAATTGGCATTCAAACGCGGACTGAGGTCGAGGGGATATCTGAAATACCCTTTGACATAGTCAGTTTTAGCCAGCTGCTGTGAAAATATGGCCAGGGGGAAAAGAAAACTTAACAGAATGAGTAATCTCAACTTATTCATTTCGATCTAACTTCAGGTTGCAAATCTAATTGGCTGAGAATCTATTAAAAAATCAATATTATGAGCGTCAATTCAAAACACATTGCCACATTCCTTTTAGGCGCCGCTGCCGGCTACGCTGCCTTTAAATATTCAAGCATGAGCGAAGAGGAAAAAGAAAAGCTGATGGCCGACCTCAAAGCCAAAGCCCAGGACCTAAAATCTGAAGCTGAAGGCGTTGCAGAAAAAGCAAAAGAATATTTTGAAGAATTAAGAACCAAAGGTGGTTCAGCAATGAAAGAACAGATGGGGAACGTAGACAATATCTTCGATGATCTGTTTGGCAAGAAACCCAATACTGGCAACGAAACCAAGTCATGACGACAATCATGTTGCGTTTTAACGAATTTGAAACATAAGTCACAAAAAAATCCATTTATTGGTACAACTTTTGGCTTACTAAAGTTGTCTAACTAAAAATGGATGTGGTATGAAGAATTTAATACAAAAAATAGCTATCGCCTGGATTGCGATCCTGGGGATAATAGGAATTAATAGAGAAAGGATCGGAAGATCTGAAGAAAAGGATCAGAAAGCCCCTCAACAGAAGGAAGTTATGCTGGATGAGTACGAACTGGCTTCGTTCCACAATAATTGATGTACAAACATTAATTTGTATCTATATATACCCCCATGCCCATGGCATGGGGATTTTTTTTCTCAGAATCGGCAGTTAATACTGAGTAATAAATATCTGGCTACCAGCACATAACCCGTTTCTGATCTTGAATAAGGCATTACCATTTTGTCTAAAAGCCGGCCTGTGTTCAGCAAATTGCTGCCAGTTAATGTCAGCTGCAGCGATTTTCCAAGTTTCCGGGAGGCATAGAGATCGAGGCCATGAAAGACCATTTTTTGAGAAAGTTTATGTGCATGCCAAACCAAAGCACTATAAAATGATTCCCGGGGTTTGATCTTCAATTTAAAGCTCCACTCATATTGCCAATTCCGGTTTAACTCTCCCCGGTTCCAGCGGCCGGTTGAATAGAGAACTGAACTCTTAATTTCCGAATTGACGGCCCCGCGAAACCCGCTTACCCACCATCCATCTATCCGAAGCCCTGCACGGGCCGAAACCCCTTTGATTGAGTTAACCACAGATTCATACTGGCCGGAATTAAAACTAAATCGGCCGCCCAACTTGCCTTTTATGATTTTTAAATATCCCTCCCAATTAAAGCCGGCGTTCAATTGCTTGTTTACATGGGTCAATTCAAAAAACTGAATTCCATACTCAGGTTTCGCTTCCACTCCCCCCGTATAACGCCGGGGCATGAACATCGTACTGAAATTGGCTGCCCAGTTTCTCTGCCGGTATAGATTATTTGAATTCACCGTTACGATCAATCCATGGGAGAACTCGGGTTCTTTGAATCTCAGGCCATTCAATATCAGGCCATTACCAGAAATCAATTCGTCAGGATAAAATTTATCATATTGATCAAATCCACGCCTCACTGTATAGTTCAACCTGAGGGCACTTAATAGTGATATGTTTTTTACATATCCCAACCCTCCTCTGTAACTCAGGAAATTGTTTTCAACTGATCCGGTTGAGAATGTCTCCCAGCCAACCTCACCAGAGATGCCCAACCAGCCCCTGGCAATTCCATCCATCCCAAGCTTAGACATCGCTTTCAGATCGAATTTCCTGGTATCAGCAGCAACCTCACCTATAACAAGATCAGGCTTTGGCGCCAAGCTGCTGATCAGGCCGTTTGATAAATACCCCAGCGCCTGGTACTCAGATCTGATCCCATACTCGTATTGGAGCCGATCAGTTTTTCCATTGATCCTTACCGTAGCCAGGCAATAATTTTTCTTTTTTGCAAGATCCTGGCGGTTGAATTTATAGGATGAATCAAGACCCCAATATTGTAAATACCTTGTGGATCTGACAGTCAGATCCTGATCTGCCTGGTTATGCCCAACATCCAGCAGCAACTGCAACAGTTTCCCACCGGTCAAAAAACTTTCCTTCCAGTTAAGCCTGACGCCCTCCATACCGTTCTCGAGGTTTTCCAGCAAACTGTCATTTACGGCTCCGCCTGACCAATTAGAGAACAAGTTTTTTTGACGGATTCCATTCAAAATCAAATCAACCGCTGTTATGTGGTTTTTCCCTCCATCCCTCTGCAGGGAAACCCTGGCCTCGAGGCTTTTCTCCCTGTTATGTATGTTCATCGCATTGAAAACATACCATTGATCCTGATTACTGATCTCAGTCTGAACCCAACTCTCGGCCCGGTTCTTCATTGAAAGATCCTGGTAACCGATCAACCCATTCAGGCGAACATGCTTACCAATTTTCCAGGAATTCATCATCGCAAATGCCAGGTCACTATTATCCCGGGTATACTTTTCACCAATCGACGGCAGAACTATACTCCCTGATTCCAACACCAAAGGGCCCGATAACCCTGACTCTTCTTCAGAGACCTGGCCAGCTTCCTGTTGATAATAGTAGCCTGAATTACCTGCCGGGTCCCTCGCCACATTATTATAACTGCCAAACATCAACCATTTCGATCGCTCTTTAATATAAATAGTATTCATATCGGCATTATAACGCCGTTCGATTGATAGGCCACCCTCGAGTCCGCCACTAAATTTTGATTTAAACCTGGACGAGATCTTCAGGTTCACGCCTACTTTATTGGACTCTTCAACGTTTCTGAGCAACCTGTTGTCTGAAAAATTATTGATGACCTCCACTTTGTCAACGGTTACAGCATCAAGGTTTCTCGTGATCAGTTGGTAAGCTTTATTGGCCAGGTCATCACCATCTATAAGCACTTTTTCAACAGCCTTGCCATTAAAACTCAGTCTTCCATTCGGGTCTACACTAAAGCCCTGCAACTTTTTTAAGAGGTCTTCCACTTTTCTTACTTCCGCATCCCGGTAACTATTTGCGTTGAACACTACGGTGTCCGAACGAATCAGTACCGGCACCTCCCTTTTTATCACCACCTCCTTTAGTGCTTCGGTTTTTTCCCGAAGCTGAATTTGATGTCCGCTTACCCAGCCCGGAACATCACTGTTCACTATGATTTGCCTGGTCTCATAACTGATGTGCCTGAATTCGACGATCAACTGTCTTAGACCATCCGGAAGGTTTTGGATGAGAAAACTTCCATCAGCCCTGCTTATCCCAAAAGCCAGGATCTTCGAACTATCCGTGTACCTGACAGTTATTGATACCCCCTGCACTGGTAAACCTCCTGGGTCCAACAGGCTTCCTTTAAGTAACCTGCCCTGAGCATTGGATCCAAGTACAGCTAATAGAAGAAAGACCGTTACCACCCACCTCATTGAGGGATCTTTTCCCAGGCAAAGAATTCAACAACAGATTGCTGCTGACAGGTTACGCAGTCGCCCGTTGAAGAAGCCCTGGCATTGTCCTTTATACGTTTCAGGAGTTTCCTGATCTCAGCCACATGTTCTTCTTTTGAATACTTTATAACAGATGGCATGGCAAGACTCTGTTCCTGATTACTGATGCTTTTTAGTTTGACCAGCATATTTTCATCCGAATCCTGGAGGTCAACGATCAACCCCGGCAGGCCGCCCATCTTCCAGGGACCATATGGCAAGGGGATCTCTGTAGTGAACCAGGCAATATATTTTCGGCCCCGGAAATTGCATTCGGCCCTTACGCATTTCAGGGAATCGATTTTACGTTCTTCCGAGCCTATTTCCCATTTCATCGGATACAGCGAATCTGACACGAAAAAAGTTTTCCCTTTTATATCGGATTCCTGTGAAACCAGCATGCCGGTGGACATATTGATGAACACCTGGTTGGCAGTGTCTGGCATGATCAGTATGTCGTGTTCATTCTTCGGTTTATATTTTTCTTTTTCAATAGTAAAATATCTTGACAGCCCGCCCGATATCAACAGGTAACCCGTATGCAACCTGTCATTCCTTCCCCTGTCGTACATATCATTGAACCTGACCTGGTATTCGATCTTCAGGTTCTGCGCATTGGCGCTCACTGATAACACCAATAAAAACAATAACACAGTTTTCATTTTGCTTTAAAATTTTCCCGGAAGTCTCTCCGATTGTCTAATAACTATTCCATTAATACATCAGGATCTGCTTGGCCTCATCCAGGCATTTGGACGCCTGGGTGATGGCCTCCTTGCATGTGGATGCAGATGCAGAACATGTCACTTTTACTGATACTCCCACAAGGGATATTGAACCCTCCATTGAAACTGTACAAACCAGACTCTTCACTTCCTCTGTTTTCCACTCTTTCTGCTGCGCATTTTTCACTTTATCACTGTTTTCACCTGCTGCGAAAACCGAAACTGTACTCACCAGCAGCACTGCTGCCATAATCACTCTCTTCATGGTTAAGAATTTTGATTGTTTAAAAATGTTTTCAGAGAGACTTCCGAAAAAACTTTAATATGGTGTAAAACTACCCTCGGCGGGAGGCCGAAAACAAGGTTTTTTAACCGGAATACGGCGTTATTTACCTCACAAAAACGCTCCCTGGCCCTGTAGTTTAAATGTTGATAATGATTCGAGTTCTGGTCCCAGTTGTCGTGGGATTCCCTTAGCTTTGCATCCCGGTAAAACCCGGGTTTCCGGGGGATATCCTTCACCTTTTAAAATACTCCGGATAAATGCCCCAGGACAAATCCATAAAAACAGTACTGATCATAGGCTCAGGCCCCATCATTATCGGTCAAGCCTGCGAATTTGACTACTCAGGAACACAAGCCGCCAGAAGCCTCAGAGAGGAAGGTGTAAAAGTTATCCTTATCAACAGTAACCCGGCCACCATCATGACAGACCCGATGATGGCAGACAAAGTGTATCTCCTCCCGCTTACGGTGGAAAGTATAGAGCAGATACTGGAAGAAAACCAGATCGACGCTGTGCTACCTACCATGGGAGGCCAAACCGCCCTAAATCTGGCCAAGGAGGCCGACGAACTCGGGGTTTGGCAGAAATACAATGTCAGGCTGATAGGGGTGGACATTAAAGCCATCGAGAAAGCTGAAGACAGGGAAAAGTTCAGGCAATGGATGATCCAGATGAATATTCCGGTTGCGCCTGCAAAAACAGCCAACTCTTTCCTTGAAGGAAAGGAATTCGCCCAGGAGATCGGATTTCCTTTGGTGATTCGTCCTTCATTCACTCTCGGCGGAACTGGTGGCGGATTTGTACACAGCAGGGATCAGCTGGATGAAGCCCTGAATCGCGGTCTTTCTGCTTCACCCATTCACGAGGTGCTGGTAGAAAAAGCGGTGTTGGGGTGGAAAGAATTTGAACTCGAGCTGCTCCGGGATTCCAATGACAATGTAGCGATCATCTGTACGGTTGAGAATTTCGACCCCATGGGGATTCATACCGGTGATTCCATTACCGTTGCACCGGCCATGACACTCAGCGATACTGCATTTCAGCTGATGCGCAATACAGCGATAGACATGATGCGCAACCTTGGGAATTTTGCAGGCGGCTGTAATGTTCAATTCGCCCTGGACCCTGAAACTGAGGGCATCATTGCCATCGAGATCAACCCAAGGGTGAGTCGCTCTTCAGCACTTGCTTCTAAAGCAACAGGATATCCAATTGCCAAGATCGCTGCAAAACTGGCGCTTGGATTTACTCTGGATGAACTCAAGAATCAGATCACCAAAACAACTTCCGCATATTTTGAACCGGCCCTGGATTATGTAATTGTAAAGATCCCCCGCTGGAATTTTGACAAATTCAAGGGCGCCAACGACACACTTGGCCTGCAGATGAAATCTGTGGGTGAAGTGATGGCCATTGGAAGGAGCTTTACCGAAGCGATCCAGAAAGCCTGCCAGAGCCTTGAAAATAATGCAGTCGGGCTTGGCTACTATGGCCAAAGCATGATGCATGCCGACGATCTCATAGAATACCTGAAAGTTCCGAAATGGGACAGGCTGTTCAGGATCAAGGATGCCCTGATGATGGGAATCAGTGTAAAAACAATTGTACAGGCTACAAGGATAGACAGGTGGTTCATTTACGAGATCGAAAAGATCTGCCTGATCGAAAAAGAAATAGCAAAACATAAACTTGAAAACCTGCCGCTTGACCTTCTGAGGGAAGCCAAACACCATGGCTTCAGCGACGAGCAGATCTGCCGCATCATGAAAGATGGTAAGGAAGATGAATTATATGAGAAGAGGAAAGCAGCCGGGATCACCAGGGTTTTCAAAATGGTAGATACCTGCGCAGCCGAGTTTGAAGCGAAAACACCTTATTTCTACAGCAGCTTCGAAAATGGTGGTGTTAATGAAAGTATTGTAACGGATAGGAAGAAGATCATCGTCCTTGGCTCAGGTCCAAACCGGATCGGGCAGGGCATTGAATTTGACTACTGTTGCGTTCATGGACTGCTGGCCATCAAAGAAGCAGGTTATGAGGCCATCATGGTCAACTGTAACCCTGAAACAGTTTCCACCGATTTCGACATGGCTGATAAGCTTTATTTCGAACCGGTTTACTGGGAACATTTATGGGAGATCGTTGAACACGAAAAGCCCGAGGGAGTGATTGTACAGCTGGGAGGACAAACAGCACTTAAACTGGCTGAGAAACTCCATGCCAAAGGAATAAAGATCATCGGCACCAGCTTCGACAATATGGATATTGCCGAAGACAGGGGAAGATTCAGTGACATGCTGAAACAACTGGGCATACCTTATCCAAATTACGGAACCGCATTCTCAGTTGACCAGGCAGTTGAAGTGGCAAAAGAAGTGGGTTATCCCGTACTTGTGCGTCCTTCATATGTATTAGGCGGACAACGCATGAGGATCGTGATCAATGATGATGACCTGGAGAAAGCAGTTGTGAGCCTGCTTAAACACCTTCCGGGCAATAAGATCCTGATCGACCATTTCCTTGACAGATGCCAGGAAGCTGAGATCGATGCCATATTCGATGGCGAGAATTTCCATGTAATGGGTGTGATGGAACATATTGAACCTGCGGGTATCCATAGTGGTGATTCTAATGCGGTATTGCCAGCCTTCAATCTCACTCCACTTGAAGTGACAACGATGGAAGTATATGCAGAAAAGATCGCGAGAGCTCTTGATATCCGCGGCCTGATCAATATCCAGTTTGCAGTGAAAGATGGTAAAGTGTTTGTGATCGAAGCCAATCCAAGGGCTTCCCGTACAACGCCTTTCATTGCTAAAGCCTACCAGATCCCATATCTGAATATAGCCACCAAGGTGATGATGGGAACCCATACTTTGAAAGATTTCACTTATGAGAAAAAGCTTAAAGGTTTCGCCATCAAGGAACCTGTGTTCAGCTTTGATAAATTCCCTGGTGTCAACAAAGAACTGGGGCCTGAAATGAAATCTACCGGTGAGGCCATCCGCTTCATCAAAGACCTGAGAGATCCGTATTTCAGAACGCTTTATAAAGAACGAAGCATGCACCTGAGTAAATAATTAAAAAGCCCCGCTCTGCGGGGCTTTTAGTTATTTACTTAATGTTATGAAAGTAAAAATGGCTGATGCGATTGCAACAGCCATTCTCATTATAAATTTATCACATTCCCACATTTATTACATTCATCACATTTCCCATTTCCCCCTACGGTATCATCACTCTTCCGATCTTGTGTACTACACCATTTTTAGCAACAATATTTGCCGCAGTTATAGGTGATGCAGGTTGCGCGCTGGTTGTGATCTTCACAGTTGCAGTTGGGGTAGCAGTAACAGTAACCGTACCGCCTTGCAGGGTTACAGCAGTTGCGCCGTTCACCAGGTCAGAAGAAAACACATTGGTGCCAAGCACGTGGTACTTTAATATTGGCTCCAGGATCTGGACCGGAAGCGCGTTCACATCAGTGATACCCGCATCACGGAAAGCCTGGTTTGTAGGTGCAAATACGGTCAGTTTGCCTGCCGCCTGAACTGCCGGTAACAGCCCGGTATTAGTAAGTGCGGTAACAAGGAAGCTCAGTGTGGTATCTGCAGCAGCGATCTGTGCAATGGTTTGAGTTGGCGGGATCATTACCTTCTCTATCACATGGATAACTCCATTTGAGCCGAGGATATCAGCCTGTTTCACTTTAAAACCATTGGTGAACACACCATTCACATTCCGGGACGCATAAATATTTGCAGTATTCAGTGACTTCAAGGTGTCAGAAACAGGAATAGCAGATGAACTTACTTTTTGTCCAAAAACATGATACAGCAGAATCGCCTGTAGCTGAGCAGCAGTAAAGCCATCAACGCTGGTAATGCCTGATGCAGCAAAAGCAGCGTTATCAGGAGCAAAAACAGTTATATTCTGCGTGGTTGCAAGAGCATCACCAAGACCGGCCTTAGCGACTGCAGCATTTAAAGTGGAGAAATTAGGACTTTGAGAGACAATCTGGGCTATGTTTGGAACTGGGGCTGGTACTGTGTTCTCATTATTTTCGCTGCACGATACCATGAATACCGTGATGAGCAGGAAAACCGCTGAAAGTAGCCTCATCATCTTGATTTTTTTCATATAAATTAATTGTCTGGGAATGCAAATATAACTTGTATCGCACTCGTATCTGCTTTTTTAGACAAAATATGGGACTAATTTGTTGTACGGCATTATAATAAATCATAGCCTTTTTCTGCATTTCCGTGATTTCCCCCCAGCTCAGCAGAAAAACACTGGTTTCCAATACAATCCGAGCATGGAGATTTGCCCATGTGAAAAGGATTGCACCGTGGTGGAATATGTTCCCGTTTATCAGGATCCTGATCCCGCTGATAGCTGGAATTTTTTACCGGCCGGCACGTCTGGAAATACCGGTTACAGCCACTGTCTGCCTGTTATTTTTCAGCCTGCTTGTCAGTTATCTTCCTGTCTATCAGCAATTCAGGCTGCGATTCATTAAAGGTATCTGGCTGAATACACTTGTTTTTGCCGGCGGTTTCACGATCACCCACCTGCAAGACGTCAGGAATTCTCCTAATTGGTTCGCCCGTCACCAATATGATGCTTTGATGGTGAAAACAATCACTGAACCCAAACCAGGGAAGTCAGCTTCCTATGTACATGCACGCGTGACTCACCTTAGTGAAAGAGGCAAATGGCATTCGGCCAGGGGTAATATCAGGATCAGGCTGCCGGGAAAAAGCCAACCTCCATTCCCAGGTACCATGATCTGTATTTCAAAAAAACCGAAACTCGTCGAAAACAGTCCCGGCAGCAATTTCAACTTCAGGGACTACCTGGCAAATCAGAACATCTATCACCAGGTTGATCCATCCATAAATGAGTTGAAAATATTCAGGTCAAAAGCCCCGCCAGCTGGCATGGTGGCTCTCATGAGGGAAAACATTCTCAAAGTCATCGACAATAACTTCCGGCATGCTGAAGAAAGAGCTTTGGCCAAAGCCTTGTTAGTAGGCTACCGCGATGAGCTTGACATGACCACGGTGGCAGCCTACACCAATACAGGTGTAATACATGTGATCGCTATTTCGGGCCTGCACCTCGGCCTGATCTATGCATTGCTTCTGATCTTAACGAGCCCACTGGTAAAAGGAAGAAAATCCAGGATCATTACCAATATTGCTATTGGCATTAGTCTTTGGGTTTTCACCCTTATTTGCGGCGCCACACCTTCAGTGGTAAGGAGTGCAGTCATGTTTACCAGCCTCCTCGCTGGTGATACCCTGGGGTCAGAAAATAACACAGGTAATGCACTGGCTTCTTCGGCATTCCTTCTTCTTTGCTTTGATCCCTTCCTGTTAAGAGATATCGGTTTCCAGTTGAGTTATGCAGCTGTCGCCAGCTTGCTTGTATACAATCGCGCGATCTCCTCGATTTATTTGCCTGAAAACGGCATTCTATTGCATGCATGGAGCAGTATTTCAACTTCTATTGCTGCACAGATCCTCACCACCCCGCTTGTCCTGGTACATTTTCACCAATTCCCCCTGTTGTTCGTTATGTCCAACCTCGTTGCCGTACCGGTATCAGGGATCATACTGATCCTCCTGATCCTGCTGGTTATTGTACAATCTTTGCCCCTGTTCCCTTCCCTGATTACCAACCTTAGTTCCTGGTTCATCCGGCTCATGAACGTCCAGGTTTCCCGAATCGCTACCATCCCGTTTTCAACATGGAAAGAGATCAGCTGGTCAAACAGGGACCTCATCCTCTCCTACCTGCTCATCCTTTTTATTACCATCTTCCTTAGAACAAAACACCCACCGGCATTCATTTTTTTTCTGCTCACAATACTAACATGGCTTATTGACAGGAAATATTCTTCCTGATAAAGTTTAACTTTGCGCTTCCCGAAAACTCTCCAAAAAGCAATTAATCGTTATGAACAAGAAGATCAGGTCAGCATTGATCTCAGTATTTTATAAAGACGGTCTTGAACCGATCGTTAAGGAACTTTCCGCAGCAGGTGCAGCTATCTATTCAACTGGCGGCACCCAGAAATTCATTGAAGACCTGGGGCTGGAATGCATACCCGTTGAATCGGTTACATCATATCCCAGTATTCTTGGAGGAAGGGTTAAAACGCTGCACCCGAAAGTTTTCGGCGCTATCCTGGGAAGAAGGGATGTTCCGCAAGACCTTGAAGAGATGAAACAATTTGAGATCCCCGAGTTTGACCTGGTGATCGTTGATCTTTATCCCTTCGAAGAAACCGTGGCATCTACCAGTGAAGAGAAACTGATCATCGAAAAGATAGATATCGGCGGTCCGTCAATGATCCGTGCAGCGGCAAAGAATTTCAGGGACCTTGCAGTAGTAGCCTCACGCGATCAGTATCCGCACCTGCTTGACCTGCTGAGATCACAGAATTGCGAAACAACCATAGAGCAGCGAAAACATCTCGCTGCCAAAGCTTTTGAGATCGTTGCCCATTATGATGTGGCCATTGCAAAATATTTCAATACAAACGGCGAATATTTTCTTGAATCAGTCCCCTCTCCACATTCCATGAGATACGGTGAGAACCCGCATCAGCATGCTGTATTTTTTGGCAAAACCGAAAAGCTTTTTACACAGCTTAATGGAAAAGAACTGTCTTACAACAACCTGGTGGATGCAGAGGCTGCCATGCAGCTCATACGTGAATTTGAGAACCAGCAATTTGTATTTGCCATCATCAAGCACACCAATGTTTGCGGTGTTGCAAAACGGAATGATGTGGCAACAGCCTGGAAAGACGCCCTGGCGGGCGATCCTGAATCGGCATTCGGTGGAGTACTTGTAACCAATGGCACGGTTGATAAGCAAACTGCTGAAGAGATCAACGAAATTTTCTTCGAAGTGCTGGTGGCACCTGCATTTACAGCAGAGGCCCTGGACATACTGAAAGCAAAAAAGAACAGGATACTGCTTCAACAACACGCACAAGTGGAATATTCCGGTTCTTATAAATCATTACTGAACGGCGTACTCGTCCAGGGCCAGGACAAAGGCAGTTACGAAAAATGGGAAGAAGCCGGAGGAAGGCCAACAACGGAAGCTGAGAAAGAAGACCTGGAATTCGCCAACCTGGTATGCAAACACCTGAAATCAAATGCCATCGCGCTGGTGAAGAATAAACAACTGATCGGCAAGGGTTGTGGTCAGACCTCACGTATTGATGCACTAAGGCATGCACTTGAAAAAGCAAAGCAATTCAATTTCAGTCTCGCGGACGCCGTGATGGCCAGTGATGCTTTCTTTCCCTTCAATGATTGTGTCAGGATGGGTCATGAAGCAGGTATCACTGCATATATTCAACCAGGCGGATCGATCAGGGATAAAGACTCCATAGAATATTGCAAAGAACATAATCTTGCCATGGTGATGACGGGTATGCGGCATTTCAGGCATTAAAAAGATCAGGGGAATGAAACAACCGCCGGTAAAACAATACATATACGACTTATTTGATACCGTCAAAACCACTATCAAACCCCTGCATCCAGCAAACCAGTCGGAAAAAACCCGTGCGCTTGTTGCGCTTGGACTGGTAAGTTTTTTCTGGGGCACTACCTGGCTGGCTTCCAAAAAAGGTGTGCAGGAAATGCCTGGCCTTCAACTGGCCGGGATCAGGCAGTTACTGGGAGGTTCTGTTTACACCATTTATTTTTTATTCAAAGGCTATAAGTTCCCCACGGGTCAGCAACTGTTTCAGTTCATCTGGATGGGCATACTGATGTTCGTGATAAGCAACGGATTCACCACCTGGTCCCTCCAATACATTCCCAGTGGCCTTGGCGCTGTGATCGGTGCCATGGCCCCGATATGGATCGCAATATTCAGTGTGATGTTCTTCAGAGAAACAAAGCTCAATCTCATCACTGTGATCGGGTTGTTATTGGGTTTTGGCGGAATAGTGATCATTTTCTCAGATTATATCGAAGCGCTTTTCAATTCAAAATTTGCGCTGGGTGTGATCCTTGGGGTGATCGCCACTATGACCTGGGCAATAGGAACGCTATATACGGTTAAGCATGCCCGTGATCTTAATGCCTATTACAGTCTTGGCTGGCAGATGTTCCTGAGTGGCCTCATCTTAACGGGTATGGCATGGATCACCGGGCAGCACGTGCCTCTTTCCCAAACCACGCACGTCACCTGGCTATCGATAGGTTATCTCGTGATCGTTGGATCCATCATCACTTTTGCTGCTTTCATCTATTCGCTGAAAAGACTTCCACCGGCACAGGCCTCGATCTATGCATATATCAACCCAATTGTTGCCGTTATTATTGGCTCGATCCTGAATAACGAAAAACTGAATATCATCATCGCTGCAGGAACACTGGTTACTATCCTCGGCGTATACCTGGTGAATACCGGGTTCAAGAAAGCAAAACTGAAAGACGAAAGTTAGAGATCCCAGTATACAACTTCATCAAGGAAGATCTCGTAGACCTCTTTCCAGCCTGCAAATCCGGGCTCATCGCTGAAAAAGCTATTGTGAGAAATAGTCATGAGCTGTCCGCCGGCCCTTTTTACTACATCATGGTATCCTTTTATTTCTGCAAAGGCCTGGGCGGGGGTGTACTGCTGTTCATAATAACTGTTTGCATCCATCCAGCAGAAAGGATGAACTTTCAATTCAGTGACCTGCTCCTGTTCAAGATCATACCACATGAAAGGTGCTGACACAGAAGCGCGGAAACCATTGATACTTCCATAGCCCATTGAAAAATCATCTGTGATGAGCTGCGCTGTCAGTTTGCGGTAATCTGCGGGCAGGTTGAAAGCAATATAATGAAATCGGTTATTCGTTACCGTTTGCCGGGTTATCGAAGCCAGTGCCCCTGTTTCCTGCTGGAATAATTTGATGTTATTCCGGGAAGACCATGAAGGATGGATCCCGGTTTTATAGCCCGCAGCGTGATAACTCACCAGGCTTTTCATATGCCGGTTGGAAGGCGGTATGTTTTTATCGTAACGGCTGCCTCCCTCCGCCAGCAGGAAAAAATAATAAGGCTTTAGTGCAAACTTGAGATGGAGCGCATCCAGCCATTCATAAACGTCATACGGGTCGTTTCTTTTTTGCCTGAGCACATCGATCCTTTTCCTGCATTGCTTAAAATCACCTGCAATGAATGATCTCAGTAATCCACCCGCATTTCTCCGGAACCCTTTATGCAGGTATGCCCAGGCCATGTCGATATCATATGTAGGTATGAACCTGAAAATCCTTTTGCCAGGGATCATATCCGCCTTTGAGATCCTGAATAAATTGATGAATTCAACCGCCCAGAGATCAAGCAAAGGAAGATGGAGAAAATTATGACGATAGGCCATACTGTTGATATGGTCATATCTTCCATAGATGTCTTTTTTATGCGGCAGGTACTCCTCGTAACGGCTTATAAGAAAGAATGAAGCAGAAAAAATATCGAAAGGGAGGTCGCCTTCGGTCAGAAAAAAACATGGAAGATCTTGCCAGCTGCTGAACACTGTTGGCTGCTCCGTAATTATGCCTTCCTGCCCCAACAGGCCGTGTGGACGTATATGCAGGGCACCGGGAAAGAGTTTCTCATTGTCATAACAGATGCGGGGGCCGTCATAAGCTGCCAGGTCAGAGGGATCGGAAGTGAATGAAACATTCAGCCCGCAAAGCTCTTCCAGGAAGAAACTTACTATATAATGAAAACGGGGCCCAGGCTTGGCATTATATACGAGCATTACCAGTAAAATAATGAATTGATTACAGTCAATTCTAAGAAACAGGTTTCATTTTCTCTTTCCAGAGCTGGTTGAAAGTTTTATCGGAGAAATTAAGATCAGCACGATAGGTATTCCATCCTTTGAACATCTTGCTCACTACCCAGTTCTTGATGTTCCCGTTTGCCAGGTTCATCATACCCCTGTTCAGCGATGCCTGCCGCCAGGCTTTCCAGGCCAGCCTTTCAGACAAAGTGCTGCTGCCAAAAGCCACCGCTTCATACCGGTTCTCAAGCAGCAGTTCGTGCAGGTTGATCTTCACTGCGCATACTTCTGTACAATTACCACATAACGAAGACGCATAACTGAGATGTTTCCATTCTCCAAGATCCCTGAGGTGAGGCGTGATCACACTTCCTATAGGTCCACTGTAAGTGGTTCCGTAAGTATGGCCGCCGATATTTTTGTAAACAGGACAGGCATTCAGGCAGGCTCCGCACCTGATGCAGTAAAGGCTTTCGCGAGTTTTATCTTTCAGCAGATTTGTTCTTCCATTATCAAGAAGTACCACATACATTTCTTCAGGACCATCGGTCTCACTCGCCCTCCTCGGGCCGCTGATGATCGAATTATAAACTGTGATCTTCTGTCCAGTACCATATGTTGCCAACAGGGGCCAGAAAACATGCAGGTCATTCATGGACGGTATAAGCTTTTCGATCCCCACTACAGCAATATGCGTTTTGGGCCAGGAACAGCTCAGCCTGCCATTGCCTTCGTTCTCAGTCACAGCAATAGACCCGGTATCTGCTATCAGGAAATTTGCACCGGTAACACCAACTTCGGCACTGGTATATTTTGATCTGAGTTTATCCCTGGCTACAAGGGTCAGTTCCTCAGGTGATAAAGAAGGATCTGTATTCAGTTTTTCGGCAAACAGCCTGGCCACATCTTCCTTGCTTTTGTGCATGGCTGGCGTCACGATATGATAAGGAGGTTCATCGTCCAGTTGCTGAATGTATTCCCCCAGGTCAGTTTCCACACTGTCAATGCCATGTTCCGCAAGAAAATCATTCAGATGTATCTCTTCGGTGACCATGCTCTTGCTTTTCACCAGGGACTTGCATTTTTTTGCCTGGCAGATCTTCAGTATGGCTTCCTGGGCCTGTTCAGTGTTCTCAGCCCAGATCACTTTACCACCGTTCCTGGTAAAATTATCTTCGAACTGCTCAAGATACCGATCCAGTTTTTCCATCACCTTCCACTTCAGGTTCTTGGCCTTTTCGCGTGCCAGGTTAAGATCAGAGAACTGGCTTTTGCCCTGCGGTACAACTGCATTGTATTTGCTGATGTTGAAATTGATCTTTTGTCTGTGATCAAGATCCGCTGCTTTTATTTCACTTTTCTCCTGGAATGTATCAACCTCGTGCTTATGCATGCTAAACCTTTTTTGAAGAATAATGCTCCTGGGCAATGTTATGCAATACCTCGTAAAATTCCGGACCGTATTTACGTATGATCGAATCTTTCAGAAACTGGTAAACCGGAACTTTCAGTTTTTTGCCTAACTCACATCCGGGCGCACATAAACTTTCACGTGGCTCGTAGTTAACCAATTCCTGGTCAGTATGTTTGGATTTCTTGATCTTGATCGGGTACAAATGACAGGAGATCGGTTTTTTCCAACTGATCAGGCCATCGTTATAAGCCTGCTCAAATGCGCATTTTATAATGCCCTTATCATCCCTGTAACCATACGCACAAATACCTTTATTAACTGTGGGCGTGACCCAGCCAAAATCCCTGTCGTAACGGTACAGGCCCTGTCTCTGCAGTTCCGTCTTACCATCCCTCGTAAGATAGGGGATCACCTTAGGATAAGCTTTCTTCACTTCATCCAACTCTGCATCAGTGAGCGGAGCCCCTGCGTCACCGTCTTCACAGCATCCGCCTTTGCATTTACTGAGGTCGCAGACAAACTGCTCCTGCACCACATCGTCCGAAACCAGCACTTTATCTATTACTATCATTCTCTAAATTTATTACATTCCCTACATTGCAATGATCAATTCTTTTTCCAGGAAAAAGAATTGATCAGATGCTTGAGGTCTTCACGAAGAAAATCATTCACAGGCTGAAGCGAATCAGAATTAGGTGAAGCATCAAAATATAATGCACCCCTCAGGAAATGTTTGGTACTGTCTGTAAGAAAGAATTGGTTGCCCGTTGCTGCATTTCCTCCTACGGAAAAATAGACACCGGAAATTCCTTTGGCCGTGGTAAACAGTGAATCGTCAATTGAACTGGCCTTAAGGGTGTGCTTGAAGGTCATTTTGAATGCTTCTTCCCGCAACCCTTCAAAACTATTCACCACCATGGAATCTTTATAACCGTTTTCAGTTTTCACTTTATATACAGACCGGCCGCCAATAGTTTTATAACTCACATAGATCCTCCCATGAAACTGGGGGAAATCAATATTGATCCAGTATGGGTTATCCGGGTTATCATCAAAGAGCGTGGTATCTTTCGATACCTCAGCATATACGGGATACTCAAAGCTATAGGGATAACCCGCCTGATCAAAGGCCTTGTATTGATGTTCAGGGAGGTCAATTTTAAAATAGGCCCGGGGCTTGGGAGTATACGGACTGTTACAGGAAAATATAATGGCCAGGCATATGACCGTTGCAACTATTCTCTTCATTATCTGCAAATCTACTGGGAAGGAGTTATGGTTACGTTCAATTTCTTTATCCTGTTCTTGTCGATCTCTGTCACTTTAAAAAGGAAATCGCCCTGCCTGAGCTCCTGGCCAGTTGCCGGTATTTCACCTGCTATCTCCAGCACCAGCCCGGCAAGCGTCTCGCTATCACCCCTGATCTCATCAAAGGTATCAACAGGGATATCCATGAATCTGCAGGCTTCTATGATCATGGTCTTGCCTTCAAATATGTAATTCTGATCGTCGATCTTTTTCAAGCTTCCTTCTTCTTCATCAAATTCATCATGAATATCACCTATAACTTCTTCCATAATATCTTCCAGCGTTACTATCCCTTCTGTTCCCCCAAATTCATCCACCACTACAGCGAAATGGATCCTCTTCTGCTGAAAATCTTTTAACAGGTCTTCGATCAGTTTATGTTCGTGTACAAAATAAGGAGCCCTCATCAGTTTGTGCCAGTCGAAATTATCCATCTCTCCGAGATGGGGCACAATATCTTTAGTATGCAGGATGCCGATCACGTTATCCATGTTCTCCTTATAAACAGGCAGCCTTGAATAGCTCAGCTCTTCCACCCTGCTCACGATCTCTTCGAACCTCAGCGAACTTTCTATTCCATGCACATCAAGGCGGCTGCGCATCACCTGTTTCACAGTAATGTTGCCGAATTTGATAATGCCCTTGAGCATATTTTTTTCTTCTTCCGTGGCATCAATGGAAGTGGTCATATCAATGGCCTGATCAAGCTCTTCAAGCGTATAGGCAGATGATTTCCCGCCGCCCAGTGACTTCTCTATCCTGTCACTGTACCCCACCATCCAATTGCTGATGCCCCGGCAAATCGAGTGTATAGTTGCTATCGGCAGTGAAGAATAATAGGCGAACCTCAGATTATTCTGAGAGGCCCAGACCTTCGGCAGCACTTCAGAGAACAAAATGAGTATTGAAGTGATTACTAATATCTTAACCAGCAGGGCAAAAAAGAAATTGGAATCAACCGTTGTGAGTTCATCTATCAGGAAGTTCGCCAGGATAATGATAGCGATATTGATAAATGCATTTGTTATGGAAAGCGAAGCCAGCAGACTCTTGGGTTCATCCAGCAGATCGAGTATGCGCCTTGCCGATGGGTGTTGTTTTGTTTTCAGCACGTTGATCTCTTTGTAAGACAAAGAGAAATAGGCCACTTCAGCCCCGGAAATGATGAAGGAAAATACCATAAGCAGGAGCAGTAGCACTACCAGTATGGTCACTGTAGTTTGAGGTAAGGTTCCCAAAGCAGGAATACGGGAAGCCTGTAAAAAGATGCCTGATAGGTTATCGTACAATAGTTCAGATTTGATCACAAAAATATTACCTAATTGACTAATTAGCTAATTGGGTAATTAAAAGGGTAGATCTCCGGTGTGTTCAGACATAGGAGGAATATCATCTTCGGGGCCACCGTGGCCGCCGTCCATTCTCTTATCGAGCATGATAAGATTATCGCCTACAACTTCGGTTGCGAATTTTCTATTGCCTTCTTTGTCTTCCCAGCTCCTGGTTCTGAGCCTGCCTTCTACATAAATAAGGCTTCCTTTATGAAGATATTTTTGGGCCAGTTCAGCAAGTCCCCGCCATAAAACAACGGTATGCCATTCTGTTTGGCTGATGAGTTTACCCGTTCTGTCTTTGTAAGTTTCTGTGGTGGCCAGGGGGAATTTTGCCACGCCTATATTTCCTTCCAGGTGCTGAACATCGGGGTCTTTTCCCAAATTGCCGATCAGCATTACCCTATTTACGCCTCTCATATGTATTGTTTAATCAGAATTAAAGCCTGCCTTCTCAATTAAATTTAAACCTTTTCGTGCAAATATGAAAGTATAAAACGGGGCATTGCCAGTTTGGATAACTCGCCTTCAGGTACAGGTATGAAATCGTCCAGGCCCCTGGGCTTGTTTTTCACTTTGATCCTGAAAAACCTGCCATTGAGTTCCTGGTGGGTAAGTTGCTGGCGTATTACCGGAGAAATATGTATCATATTATATGAAGCGTCTCCGAGTTTTTCCTGGAAAAAAGAAGTTTTCACAAATTCCTCGGCCTCCAGTAACCTGTCAGATTCATAGAGGCAGAATTCAAACAGATTTTCCCAGATATCTTTGCCGGCCCTTTTTTTAAGGTAGAGCTTACCGTTATGATCGATGATGAGGTAATGAAAATATCTTTTCTTCTTAACCAGTTTTTTCTGCTTATTCGGCAACCTTTCAATACAATTCAGGATAAATGCCTGGCATTCATCCTTAAAAGGGCAGACAGTGCAGTCCGGCGACTTGGGTTTACAAACCGTAGCGCCAAAATCCATGATAGCCTGGTTATATTCGGCAGGATGTTCGGGGTCAAGCAGGTCGTCTGCCAACATGGCAAATAATTTCCTCGAAGCAGCATCGTCAACTGGGGTATCCATGCCGAAAACCCGGCTGAGCACCCTGATCACGTTACCGTCCACCACGGCATGGGGAAGATTGAACGCGAAAGAAGATATAGCGGCGGCCGTATACGGGCCGATGCCTTTCAGGCTGGCGATATCTTTATAGTTATCGGGGAAAACCCCTCCATTATTATATATGTAGCGGGCCGTGGCGATCAGGTTCCGGCAACGGGTATAATATCCCAGGCCTTCCCAATGCTTAAAGATCTGATCATCAGGGGCTTGGGCCAGGTGGGCGACAGTTGGAAAGCTGGTAATGAACCTTTCATAATAAGCCCAGCCCTGTTCCACCCGGGTTTGCTGCAAAATGATCTCACTGATCCAGATCTTATAAGGGTCTTTTTCGCCTTTCCAGGGCATCTGCCTCTTGTTGGAGGCCCTGTTCCACCTTATCAACCCTTCAGCAAAAAAGTTCGACATATTAGTTTTTTTCAAAATTTCGGAGAAAATTAACTCCTGATTTACAAACGGTACAATTTTTATATTATGATATGCGTTTCTAAAAAAGCCACCCAGGTCTAACTAATGAATTGATTTCATTAATTTTAGGCCCTGTACGTAGCCAAAGTTAAAATCCTGGTATCCTGTACAGTGGGGCATTAACAATTTAATATCCCATTTAAAAACTCAGAAAATGAGAAAAGCCGATCTGATCAACAACATCTCCGAAAAGACCGGAATCCCGAAAGTGGATGTTCTGGTTGCCCTTGAGACCATGTTCAAGGAAGTAAAGGAATCCCTTGCGCAAGGTGAAAACATCTACATCAGGGGATTTGGCAGCTTTATCACAAAGAAAAGAGCCGCCAAAATAGGCAGGAACATCAAGAAAAACACAGCGGTTCACATCCCTGCGCATTTCATTCCGGCCTTTAAACCGGCAAAAGAGTTCGTACAGGAAGTTAAAAAATTACAGCTCGATACCGCAATTAAAAATGATGGTGCCGAAGAAATGATTTAACTGCGTTAATTTCGCAGCCTAAATCATTGAAATGAGGCAGCAGTGGATTGTTGCAATAAGCAGCATCGTACTTTTATTGGCTCTATACTTTTTTGGAAGAACGAAGCCTTATCCAAAAGGAGACTCAACAGCTCCCGGGGGTATGGCTTCTTCCGTTAATACCACCGAGAAGATACTTGCGGAAGCCAAAAAACAACTCAGTCCGGACCAGTTGGCCCGGATCACCACCCTGGAGAACTCCATCAGCAGGGGCGATCTGAAAAACCAGAAAATTGAGCTCTACAGTCAGCTTGCGAGCTTCTGGCGGGATACCATGAAGCTGGACCCTCCCTACCTCTGGTACCTGGGAGAAAAGGCTAAATTGGAAAATACAGAGAAAAATCTCAACTTTGCCGCCCAATCGTACCTAGAGGAGGTTAAGACCGTGGCCGACCCCGCAACCAGAACCTGGATGGCGGATCAGGCACAGGGACTCTTCTCCAGGGCACTTGAACTGAATCCTGCAAACGATTCAGCGAAAGTAGGTTGGGGAAGTACGTTCTTCTTCGGTGCTTCTGGAGCCTCTTCGCCAATGGAAGGGATCATGAAGATCAGGGAAGTGGCCCAGAGAGACAGCACCAATATGTATGCCCAGTTCATGCTGGGTTATGGCGCGATGATGACAGGGCAGTTCGACAGGGCAATTGAACGGTTTTCAAAGGTCACGAAGAACCAACCCGGGAACATGGAAGCCATCTTCCTGCTTGCTGAAACCTACGAGAGATCGGGGGATAAGGCCAACGCGGTGAAATGGTATGAAGAAGGAAAGAAGAGAGTTGATAATCCGGAGATCGTGAAAGCCATCGATGAAAAGATCAAATCTTTGCATTAAACTATTAACAATATAAATTCATTACAATGCCTTGTGGTAAAAAAAGAAAACGTCATAAGATAGCTACACATAAGCGTAAAAAACGCCTGAGAAAGAACCGTCATAAGAAAGGGAAGAAATAATTCCCGGGCCTCCGCCTGGAGGATATCATCAGATGCATGATAACTTAACGATTGTGCCCGTTATCCGCATACTGACATTATGAAGGTTATAAGTGTGTTCACGCTTGAATAAAGAATTAATAATAAACGCAGCGCCGCAGGGTGTTGAGATCGCTCTTTTAGAGGATAAGCGACTGGTTGAAATGCATAATGAAAAAGCAGATGCCAGTTTCGCAGTGGGTGATCTATACCTGGGAAAAGTCAAAAAACTTATCCCTGGTCTTAATGCTGCATTTGTAGACGTGGGCTTTGAGAAAGATGCCTTCCTCCACTATACTGACCTCAGCCCTTATGCAAAATCACTGCTGAAATACACGCAGACGGCGATCAATGATAAGTCGCCCGAAGGCCTTGACTTCGCAAAGTTTGAGGTTGAACCTGAAATAGTGAAAACGGGTAAGATCAACGAGGTACTTGGGCAAAAACCCAACATCCTTGTACAGATCCTGAAAGAGCCCATTGCAGCCAAAGGCCCCAGGTTAAGTTGTGAGATCTCACTTCCCGGCCGGTTTGTGGTAGTGACTCCTTTCAACGACATCATCGCTGTTTCCCGCAAGATCCATTCTTCAGAAGAAAGAAGAAGGCTGCAGAAGATCGTTGAATCCATCAAGCCAAAGAATTTTGGTGTTATCGTTCGTACTGCAGCAGAAGGCAAGAACACCGCTGAACTTCATGAAGACCTCAACAACCTGGTGAACAACTGGGCGTTGATCCAGAAGAATCTGAGAGGTGCTGCGGCTCCTGCGAAGATCCTCAGTGAGCAAACCAAGACCACCAGTATGCTGCGCGATCTGTTGAATGAAGATTTCAACAGGATCATCGTCAACGACAAAAGCATTTATAACGATACCCGCAATTATATCCAGAAGATCGCTCCTGATAAACTGGACATCGTTTCTTATTATCATAACGGCGCTCCGATATTTGACCATTTCGGCATCACCAAGCAGGTGAAGGCTGCATTTGGCAAAACAGTGAACCTGCCCAGCGGTGCCTACCTGATCATAGAACATACTGAAGCCCTTCACGTGATCGACGTGAACAGTGGCTATAAAAGTGTGGGTAATAACCAGGAAGAAAACGCACTGCAGACCAACCTTGAAGCTGCAGAAGAGATCGCACGCCAGTTAAGGCTGCGTGATATCGGCGGTATCATCGTGGTGGATTTCATTGATATGAAATTCCCCGAAAACAAGCGCAAGCTTGTGGAGGCAATGGAAGGATTCATGAAGACAGACAGGTCCAAACATGCTGTGCTTCCTATCTCCAAATTCGGTTTGATGCAGATCACCCGTCAGCGGATGAAGCCCGAGATGACCATCAACACCCAGGAGATGTGCCCTTCCTGCCAGGGAACTGGCAAGATCTCCTCTGCATTGATACTGGAAGATGAGATAGAAAAGAATATCAGCTATCTCACCATGCAGAAACACAAAACGCTGATCGTAGCTGTGCATCCTATCATGCATGCATACCTGACAAAAGGCATCTTCTTCAATATCCGCCGCAAATGGAGCTGGAAGTATAAGCTTAAGCTTGATATCAAAGCCAATAATACTTACCATCTTACCGAATTCCACTTTTACGATAATAACGGCGAAGAGATCAAACTCTGATTAATGTGTTAACCGGGTAGTATGCTAGCCGGCTAGTGCAAGAGATAAGTGTGTTAGTGGGCAACGTTTCCCACCGCCATGAAACGCTCCATCATTTTCATCACAGCAGGTATTCTATCGCTCGCAGGTCGCAGACAAACTGTTCAGGATAAAGAAGCAGTGAAGAAAGTGGTCACTGCATTTCAGGAAGATTTTAACGACGGCAGTTCAAACACCGCGTCCAGGAAAAATTGAAACAGGCAGAACTATCCCTAAGACAAAAAAAGAGCCCTCCGAAGAGCGCTCTAACTTGTTTATCTATTGCATTCCCCGGTTAACTTGCTAACCGGCTAACACACTAATCAGTTTCTGCTCCTTCCACCCAGGAAAATGAGAATATACTGGACAAGGGTCACCAGGGATGCCAAAGCGGCAACAACATAGGTGGCGGCGGCCCATTTCAGTGCATCTTTTGCCATGGGGAACTCTGTGGCCGTGGTTACACCGGTGTTTTGCAGCCAAACCAGGGCTCGGCGGGAGGCGTCAAACTCAACAGGCAGGGTAATTATGCTGAAAAGGGTGGTTAAAGCGAAAAGTCCGATACCAACCAGCAATAATGACGGAAACACGTTGATCAGCAGGATTCCTGCCAAAAGGACCCACTGGATCATCATGGAGCTGAACTGGACCACGGGAACCAGCCTGCTCCTCAGCATCAGCCAGGTGTAAGCCGTGGCATGCTGAACGGCATGGCCGCACTCATGGGCGGCTACAGCCGCCGAGGCGATATGCCGGCCCTCATAGACCTCCGGGCTCAGATTAACCGTCTTATTCATCGGATTATAGTGATCAGAAAGGAAGCCCTCCACAGAGACCACCTGGACGTCATATATACCATTTTCCTTAAGCATTCGCTCCGCTACCTCCTTCCCGGACATTCCGGAAGCCAGGAAGATATGGCTGTACTGGTTGAACTTGCTTTTCAGGCGCATGGAAACCAGCATACTGATACCTACAAAAATTAACGAAACCAGATAAATTGAAGTCATTTCCCTTATTTTTTTAATATTACAAATATCCCTGCAAATTGATCTCCATTCTTACAAAAGGCCAAAATTAGCGTCTTTTTGACATGGCCGTTTTTCAACGGTTTTTTTCGAAAGTCAAATTGTCAATAACGGTTTTTGAAACGCTGGACTTTCTCATATCTTACTGTATATCAATTAGTTACAATGGGTCAACCAGTGGTTCCAAGGCCTCAAAAGTTATTCACACCCTCAAAAATTTATTTTGTAATCTGAGAGCAAATTGTAATTTAGTGCAAGAATTTAATGGGTTAGTAAGTATCAAGGGTCAACG
>DATGXN010000112.1:0-3450 GCA_035298945.1 Chitinophagaceae bacterium
TTGTACGTTTGAATTCAAGCAGACTGCGTAAAGTGCAGGCTTTTTCACCCTGGTCGTTGACCAGTTTAGAATATTTTTTGAACTGGTTATAATCTGCTGTTCTGGTTGAATGTTGTAATAAATGTATGGTCTGCGGATTGAAAAGATGGAATTCACCTTTTCTTTTCCACTGGTAGATACCGCCTTCTGGCAGCCTGTCAACGGGGATCTCTTTGCGGCTGAATGCAACTTGGTGTTTGACCAGAACTTCATTCGCGATCTCGTCCAGACCCATGCCTTGTATCCTGGACACAGCACCGGAGAAATACCTGTCCACCACATCGTTATTCAAACCGATGATCTCGAAGATCTGGGCGCCCTGGTATGATTGCAGTGTTGAAATTCCCATTTTGGAGAATACTTTCAACAAGCCGTCAGACACTGCTTTGATATAATTCTTTTTCAGCTGATCAAATTCCTGATCGGATCCGATGATGCCTTTTTGTTTCAGCGCCATGATGGATGATATGGCCAGGTAGGGATTGATGGCTGTTGCACCAAATGCGAGAAGGCATGCGAAATGATGCACTTCCCATACATCTCCTGCTTCCACAACGATACCTACTTTACCACGGAGACCTTTGCGGATCAGGTGGTGATGAACGGCTGCTGTAGCCAGCAGGGAAGGCATAGGAGCGTGGTCTGAGTCAATGGCCCTGTCCTGCAGGATCAGTACTTCAAAACCATCCTCTACCGCATCTACTGCATAGCGGCAAAGCCTGTCCAGTCCGGCTTTCAGCGATCCGGGTTTACCATCGGCCCTGAAATAGCACTGTAATGTTTTGGCCTGGAAAATGCCAGTATCAACGCTTCGGATTTTTTCCAGATCGTAGTTGGAGAGTACAGGATTTTTCAGCGCTATGGTATGGCATGCAAGAGGATCTTCATTCAGAAGATTTCCATTGTTACCAACGAAAGTGGCCAGTGACATCACCAGTTTCTCCCTGATCGGATCGATGGGAGGATTGGTCACCTGTGCAAATAATTGTTTGAAATAACTGCTCAGGTGTTGTGGCTGATCACTTAACACAGCAAGGGGAACATCAGAGCCCATGGAGCCGATGGGTTCTTTACCTTCTTCAGCCATAGGAGCGATGATGGTTTCAAGATCTTCGCGGGTATATCCAAATGCTTTCTGGTATTTGAACACCTGTTCTTCTTCCAGGTGGGTGAACATTACCCTGGGTTCAGGCAGTTCGTTCAGCCTGATCTTATATTTATTCAGCCACTCATCGTATGGTTTACGTGAGCAGATATCCTGTTTGAGTTCTTCGTCACTGATGATCCGGCCCTGTTCCAGATCTACTACGAACATTTTACCTGGCTGCAGGCGTCCGTTCTCTTTGATCATGGATGGTTCAACCGGAAGAACTCCGGTCTCAGATGCCATGATCACGCGATCATCTGTGGTTACGCAATAGCGTGAAGGCCTGAGGCCGTTTCTGTCCAGCGTAGCGCCGATGATCTTTCCATCAGTGAATGAAATGGATGCAGGTCCGTCCCATGGTTCCATCATCGATGCATGGAATTCATAGAATGCTTTCTTGACGGGATCCATATCATCGTTACCATCCCAGGCTTCAGGGATCAGCATCATCATCACATGCGGAAGTGAGCGACCAGTGAGGGTCAGCAATTCTATCATGTTGTCCAGGCTGGCGGAATCCGACTGGCCTTCAGAAACGATTGGCAGCAGCATTTCCATTTCTTCGGTGGTGAAGAAAGGAGAGTTGAAACCATTTTCGCCCGTGCGAAGCCAGTTCAGGTTACCCTGCAGTGTATTGATCTCACCGTTATGAGCGATATAGCGGAATGGCTGGGCCAGTTTCCATGAAGGGAAAGTGTTGGTAGCAAACCTTGAGTGTACCAATCCGTATGCACTGACCACACGCTTATTGCTGAGGTCAGGGAAATACTGGCGTACCTGGCCGGAGGTCAGCTGGCCTTTATATACAACAGTTTTGAAAGATAATGATGCGATGTAAAAACCGATATTGTCTTTACGAACTGTATTGTTAATGATATGACTGGAGTGATTGCGGAGAACGAAAAGTTTACGCTCGAACACCAGCGGATCGGTAATATGATCCGGGCAGGCGATGAACACCTGTTCCATCACGGGTTCCACTGACAAGGCGGTAGCACCAATTCCGGAAGGATTGACCGGAACTTTTCTCCAGGTCAGGATCTCGAGTCCCAGCTTCTCTGCCGTGCGGATAAAGATCTCGCGACTTTCTTCACGAAGTTTAAGTTCTTTGGGGAAGAAGATCACGCCCACGGCATATTTGCCAAAAGGCGGCAGGTGAACGCCAAGTTTCAGGCATTCCTCAAAGAAGAACTCGTGGGGAGTCTGGATCTGGATACCTGCACCATCGCCGGTATTATTCTCGCAGCCGCATGCCCCGCGGTGTTCCATATTCTCGAGAATGGTGAGGGCGTCCGACACAATTTTGTGGCTTTTATTGCTCTTAATATTGGCAACAAAACCTATCCCACAGGCATCATGCTCAAATTCCGGACGGTATAATCCCAGTTTGCTTGTCATATATATGAAGCAATTTTAGAAGTTATTCAATAAAAAGGGAATTCCTATAGACGGATTCTAATATCCACGACAAGCAACGTGTGAATTTACGGTTTTCTTGGCAGAAAACCGTAAAAAATGTGGGAGAATGTGATGAATGTGGAAAATGTGGAGAATGAATGTGGTGAATGTGAAGAATGAACTGGGCAAATGCTTAGGATGGAGTGAGATAAAAGAGATATTCCTCACATTTCAGTCTCTTTCATTTCTCACATTCCACCACATTTATCACATTCATCACATTTTCAATTTAGCCATTCGCCGGCGTCACGGAGTGCGCCATTCTGTTCAAAATAAACGAGTTCGGCATCAAGGATCTCGATCAGGTCTTCTTCCGAGATCTCGAGATCGTTATGGGGGGCGTGATAAAGTATATGCTTTCTGAGATCTTCTTCGTCGATCTCAATGGGAAATTCGCAGACCGTATCGTCAGGATGGTGCTGACTGCAAAGATCATAATATTCGTCCTTCAGTTCCAGGATCAACATAACATCTTCCCAGGTGTATTTGAATCGGATATGATTCGGGATGTTCCTGAATATCACTTCAACAGCATCGTCGAAACAGTAGTAGAAGGTCGAATTGTTTTCGTTATGAAGGGTCTGTTCATGCATACAATACACTTTGGTGTTTTAAAAACTCCTTGTCAATTACCTTCTGCATCCAGGAGAAGCAGCGGTTTTTACAGCATTGGATTATGAATCAGAGAGAGCCTTTGAAGAGATATCGGTGTATTAAAATTAGAATTGTTGCTGATATTTTTATCAAATGTTATTAACTATTTTTTTCGCATTTGATAATCAATTTAATGCAAAGTCGGGTGGTGT